>CAZDJC010000063.1:2593-3656 GCA_964505655.1 uncultured Gammaproteobacteria bacterium | reverse complement strand
TGTGGATCATATGAATGGCGTCGCAGTGTCTCTTCTCGCTCCCGAATCGCTGATCGATGCCCACAACAAGAACGTTGACCTGCGGCGGGAGTTCAGATACGAATGCCGGTTCATCAGTCGGAAGCGTTGTTGGAGCCGCTTCGTCCTTACGCCAAAAAGTCCCTACAAGAACAGCGGCCGTAAGGATTACGGCTGCAATGCCAAAAATCGATGTGCGTAGCCCCAACATGCGTCACAAGGTTATGCTATGTGGAAACCGTGTGTAAAGGGCGAGACGATCGGCGCGAGCCGATGTGGAAAACCGTGGGAGCCTGTTTTTGTTTTTGCGGCGTCACTGTCACGACGGACGACACGTGTTTTGCGTGCCGAGCGGCTCGCTGTGTGCCGCGTGGCGTCCTGTGAACGGTCGGCAAACGCACTGGCACAACACATGTTTGGACGCGGATATGGAAGCGCTCCAGCATTTTTTGTATCACAGAACGATCGCGCGTTGTCGCAAAAATTGTCATGGCAGACATCGGCCAATTGAGTGTCTTGGCATACGTGATTACATTGGGGGCATCCGCAAAACACGTATGGCCTTTCATTAGAGGAGAGGCGGTCGCAACGAATGCATGCGTGACGATGAGTGCGCGTACGCGCCCAGACGCAAATAAGGCGGTTGCCTGTTTGCGCTGTTGTGTCGAGCGGTTTGGATGCAGTGTGTCGCATGCGATACCGTGCGCCTCGAGCACACGTTGTAGTTGAAGCACGGCGTGTTTTGTTCGCACGCTCACAAGAAACGGCTCATGGTGTGTCTTCAGCAACCACAAAACCATCGCCGGCTTTTCCCGGCTCATGACGTGGTACACGTTTCGCACATACTTCGTATTCATATTTCCCCAATCTCCAACTTCTAATTTCCAACTTCCGATATTATACCCTTGACAAAACACTTCGGCCATGATACTTTGTGACACAACTTCACGCCGCACGACGCGGCATTGGGAGAACCATGCGCAAGCAGAAGCAGAACCCGTACCTCGAGCGCCCGGATGTCTTCGACGACGAGCACGCCGACCCC
>CAZDJC010000063.1:0-2493 GCA_964505655.1 uncultured Gammaproteobacteria bacterium | reverse complement strand
GACGCGAGTTGACAAAACACGATTTTTCATGTAGTTTGAGCTGTCGCTTTAGGCGACGCCTTACAACACGATGACCTCTTCACAGGCAAAAGAATTTGCAAAGTCTACAGGCCGATTGGCCATGAAATACATTGTGAAACCCATCGTTCGGGCCATGAGAGCCGCCTTCGCCTATGTTTGTAGATACGCCATCATGGCGTGGGCCAACACGATCGCGCGATTTGTCATCGCGCTACGCAAAGACGCATCGTTCAAGCGCGGCGCACTAGCGACACTCGCCTTGGAGGCGGCATTGATCGTCCTCCTTGTGTGCGGATGGCGCGCTTGGGTCGTGGTTGCAGAAGCAAGCGTAGGCGATGATGACGACTCGGCCGTCGCAAACAGTGACGACGATTCGCCACTCCCGCCCATCACCGATCTCCGACATGTCGGAATCGTGCGTGCGGCACGCGCTCGTATTCGCCCCATGGATAAGGACATCCTTCCTTTCGTCATGGAAGCCTACAACGAATACGTAGGCCAAGCCAGATGGAAAAAAGGCGCAAAACGATGCCACGCAAACCGCGCAATGTTCAAACACGCGGAGGAACTGACGCTCATGCCGACCGACTATGTGGCGGGCATCGCCCTTCATGAGTCGCTCGGGTGCAACATGGGCGCACGAGACTGGGCCGGCGGGCGTGGGTTTATGCAGCTCACGCACATCAATAAAGGGCGTCATGTCGCTCCCATGCTCGTGATGCTCCATCGTCCGTCGCTCAATTACAACACCAACCCCGAACACAATCTGTTTGTTGGGATCATGGTGTTTGACGACTACGAGCGGCAGATGGGCTCGCGATCCCACGGGCTCCTCGCCTACAACATGGGACCGGGAGGTGTTCGCAAAGTCGTGAAAAATATGGGGCGCTCCACAAAGGCGCTTCCAACGGTTGCACAAATGCGTCCGCATCTACACTACGGCAAGCGCCAAAAGCCGCGCGTGTACGTGGAGCGCGTACTTGCGTGCGCCGTGATGATGCGACGCCTTGCACAGGGAAAAGAGCTCACGCGCATTTCGTCGCTTGAGCCATCAGACATTCCGGGCTTCTACCCGAAAGATGACGGCGCACAGCTTGCGTCGCGCCTCAAATAACAACCCCTCCATACTGCGGAGGGGTTGCGTTTATTTATTAAACAATACATGAACGACACCCGATGCCTGTGTTCCCTGCGCCGGACGCCATGCTTTGACATGAGGATGTTTATCCAAAAGTGCCCGGATAGCCTCACGCAGTGCGCCTGTGCCAGCACCGTGCACAATGCGAAGCGCTTCAACACCCTCCATGTATGCGCGGTCCAGTTCCTCATCCACAACGCGCAGCGCATCCTCTCTTGTCATACCATGTAAATCAAGTTCGGGCGTTGCCCTCCCCATCTCTGCCGCCATAAAATATGCCTCGTATGCGGAGGGCGGTGTTGGGTCCATAGGCATTTCGTTTGATCGTCTTTGCCCCATATCATCATGTTTTCAAACACTGAACAGAAATGATGCCACGCAGTTTTCTGTACGGTCGGAATCGAACAGTCACGGGATGTTCACCACATTGCTGCTGGATTTCAAGCCAACGTTGTGCGCGAATGCGCGGGTCGCGAAACATTTCCACGTGGCCATCTTGCGCCGTGAACTTCAAAAAGTAAATTTCGATACGACGCACATTTCCCGATCCCGGTGACCATAACGTTGTACGCGTGTGATCATACACAAGCATCCCCGTGTTTGTTTGTTCACCGACAGCCAAATCCGCAGCATGTCGCCATGTGAAAAGAGTCGAAACAAGGAGTGCCGCCACAATTGCAACAGCGATGCTCTTACGCGGTGAAAGATGCGTATTTGCAGGGAGAACATGTCGACAAAACACTACAAAGAGCCACGCTGTTCCCGTCAGAAAAAATACAACAAAGATTGCGCTCCCAATTTTCCAAACGCTTTGTGAATACATGAGGCCGCCGATTATGGGCGCCACAAACCAACTCGTTGCCCCATAGACGATCCCAATCACGTCCCATCCCGAAAATATTTCTCCAGGAATTTGTTGCCGTAGCGATGACATAGCGGATCAATTGTAGCACGCGGCGTGCTTGCCACGCATTTGATGCACGCTCGCAATTCGCAAATAATCATCCGCTTTGACGCCACTAAACCCGATACGCTCGACATGTATGACGAAATCGCGTTCCGTGCGTTACAGAAAAACCACTCCTGCTAGAGCCCATTACAAGAGTGGTTTCCTGTTTACTGGTTCTTGTTATCGATATGAAACAGCGTGTGAAGCCAACACCACCCACCGAAACTCTCGACAAGCGCGATCCATCCCACAACAAAAATCACCCAGTTGACCCAGTCGTATGGGTACTCAGGAGCCAACGGCCCAAGCCACCAAAACGCGAGGAGAAACCGAAGAACGCGGTCAAGCCGCCCAAGATTTGCATGCGCCATACACATGTATGATG
>CAZDJC010000062.1:0-3709 GCA_964505655.1 uncultured Gammaproteobacteria bacterium | reverse complement strand
GTTATTCCTGCGCATTTGCGTTTGGACGGAAAGAAAGTTCAGGCACTTGTTGGGCATCGTATCAGTTTTGCGTCGGATCCCGAGGCAATCGTCGGTTGCACGCCGGGATCCGTCCCGCCGTATGGATCTATTCTTGGTTTGAAGACATACTGTGATGTGCGTCTCAAGGATACGCCGACGATTCACTTTAACGCCGGATCGCTTACCGACTCGATCACGATGTCAAGTGATGATTACTTCAAAACGGAACAACCCGAAGTGGTTAATATCACTGAGTCATGAGCCGCGATTATTACAAAACATTAGGGGTCTCAAAGAACGCGTCGGCGGAGGAGATTAAGCGTGCGTTTCGCAAGCTCGCGCATCAGTACCATCCTGACAAAAAGGGCGGAAATGAAGAGAAATTCAAGGAAATTAACGAGGCATATCAAGTGCTAGGGGACAAGGAGCGGCGCGCGAAGTTTGATCAATTTGGAAGCGCGGCCTTCGAAAACGGGGGAACGGGTGGTGGATTTAGCGGGCAAGGATTCTCGTTTGACTTCGGTGACCTTGGCGACTTGGGCGACATTTTTGGAAGTGTGTTTGGAGGATCGTCACGGCAAACAGCACGCACAGCACGCGGACAAGACATTGAAGTTGACGTCACCATTTCATTCAATGAGATGGTGTTTGGCGTTTCGAAAGACATTGCATTGCGTAAACTTGCATCGTGCGACACATGCAAAGGAACGGGCGCAGAGCGTGGGGAAGTGGAGACGTGCGCACAATGCGGCGGCGCGGGCGCCGTGCGACAAGCGCGGCGGACGCCGTTTGGTGTGATGCAGACAAGTGTTGCGTGTGATCGATGCGGTGGCCGAGGAAAATGTCCCAAGAGTGTTTGCACGACGTGTCAAGGAACGGGTGTTCATAAACGTGAAACACATATCGAAGTGCGTGTTCCAGCCGGCATGCGCGAGGGAGAAGTGCTTCGGCTGCGTGAGCGCGGAGAAGCGGCGCCCTACGGCGGGACATCTGGCGACTTATACATCCGTATTTTTGTGAAAGCGCATAAAACGATTGTTCGCGATGAGAATGATTTGCGCTCCGAAGTGCGCGTTGGATTTACACAAGCGGCGCTTGGAGCGGACGTTGATGTGGAAACAGTGGACGGCACAGTGTCCATGCATGTGCCAGCGGGCACGCAGTCGGGGGAAGAGTTGCGATTGCGCGAAAAAGGAATTGATTTTTCTCAAAAACGGGGAGATCATATTGTCACGGTGCGTGTTGAGACGCCGCGAAAACTCTCACGCAAACAAAAACAATTGCTTGAGGAATTAGACTTGAAGTCATAATGCATGGAGGAACTTTTTAACACAGCGCCACAACAGATTGCACAAGCGGCACAGTCACTCTCGCAATCGTCATTCTCAAATGACGCCCTTTTGTTGTTGGGAGGTGTGGTGCTTGTTGTCCTCGTGGGATTTTGGGGGAGAGCAAAACTTATTTGTGTTGCGATTGCCTCCTACGCCGCGATTGCCATTCTTTCAACGACGCCACTTTATGATTGGATTTTCTCAAGTGCGTTGGTTAAGCTCACGACTGTCAATGTTGTTGGCGTGGTCCTCATCGTGACGGCCATGCTTTATTTTATGATTCAGTTTGGGCTTGGGGACGTGCTTTCCGAAGACCGTGGGTTCATTGCGTCGTCCGTCATCCTTGCCGTGACGGTGATTGGCGCGCTTTTCGCGTACAGTCTGACGCTCGTGCCTGCTGACGTGATCCAACAATTCACGCCCGTTGTACGGACGCTGTTCGCGGGGACATGGGCGCACCTTGTGTGGCTCTTAGCCCCGATTCTCGTGATTGGCGCGACCAGAGATTAGCCAAAATTTTGTGTGCTTGTAACATTTTTCGTTCTCGCGCATATACTTGTATGAGTAAGGACCATTAAGGCGCCACCGATCCGTACTCATGACCCGTTCCCAATTACAATCGTTCTATAACTCTCACGTTGCACAGATCTATCGCTTTGTGTTGTTTCGAGTCGGCGGCAATGCACCGATCGCTGAAGATCTCACGTCTGAAATTTTTCTGCGCGCCGTGGAGCATCTTGCGACACTTCAAAAAAGCGGACGCCCCGTCGCGTGGCTCTACACGGTTGCACGCAACCGACTTAAACAACATTATCGCGATCACCGCGAAGAGGTTAACATTGACGCATGCCTTGCGATATCCGGCAGTGATGACGCGCTCAAACGTCTCGGACGCGAGTACGATGTGATGCAGGCGCTTCATGTGCTTGATGACGATGCGCGGCGCATGGTGGAAATGAGATACCTCGAAGGATGGTCGTATCGCGATATGTCAACGCTCCTTGATGTTCCGGCGCACACGCTTCGTGTGCGCGTGCATCGCGCGATGAAACAACTCAAACGCAACGTGTCTGACGTATGAAATCTCCTCGACAACAACTCTATTCCATACAACAGGCCTCTGTGCCTCGTGAGGAGTTTACAGAACGATTATGGGAACGGATCGATGCCGTGCATGGCAGCTCGACTGTCGTCATGGCATCGTTCATTCGTAATCACCGACGTATGACAATCACAGCTGCCATCATGACATTGGTGGTGATTATTACGGGAGGGACTGGAGCGTACGCGTACACCTCTGCGGAGGTAACGCCGGAACACCCCTTATACAACATGAAGACGAACATTGAGCGTGTCGAGGAGCGTCTTGCGTTGGATGCAAAACAACGCGCAGAGTTCAACGCTCGGATGGCTGCGCGGCGAGCACAGGAATTTGAGCGCACGCATGATGTGGCGCTGCAAAGCCGACTTCGTGCGCAGTTCTTGGAACGTCTGAACATGAGTGAGGAAGAGCGCGCACGCGTGCAAAATGATGCACAGGCGCGTGAGGCATTGCGGGTGCAACTGGAGGCGTTGAGACAGGAGTTTGTCGTGCGCATGGAAACAGAATTAGAGGCGCGTATTGACGCGGCCGTTGCACAAGGGGCGTTGACCTCCGAGCAAGCAGCACAATTGCGAACACAGATTGAACAGAACGTTGTTCTTCGACTGAATGGAAACGGTGAGGCGATGTCGCTGTTCAACGTGCGAGAAGCGCTGATCGGATATGTGCGTGAAATTGCACACGAAGACGGGATGACGCTTGCACAATTACGTGCGAAGGCGCGTGCGGGAGGGGATACGTACGTCGCGCAACTTGAAGTGCGCGTGAAGGCGCGTGTTGACGCGGATGTTCAGAGCGGCGACCTGACTGCATCGCAAGCGGCGGATGTGAAAGCCGCACTCAACGGCGATATCTTCCTCGAAGTGTTGGCGCTTCCAGATGTGTTCAATGCCCGTGAAGAGGTGCGCATACTGTTACGTGAAGTTGTCAATGATTCCGAAACGCTTGTCGCGGACTTGAAGGAAGAGCTTGCTGACGTGCGAGATGCGTTTATGGCGCGTATCGAGGCGCGGTTGACGACAAAGGTTGATACTGCGGTTTCGGGAGGAGATGTCACCGCAGAGCAGGCGGCCGAACTCAAAGATGCGATTAACGACGACATTGCCCTCGAATTGCTTGCGCCTGGAGCACCGGACGGTGAAAAATTCCGCGAGGAAGTTCGCACGGCAATCAAGAATATGCTTGTGGATGAACGCGCGATCGTGAACGAATTGCGCGAGAAACTTGCCGATGTTCGTGATGACTTTGTTGCGGA
>CAZDJC010000061.1:0-3845 GCA_964505655.1 uncultured Gammaproteobacteria bacterium | reverse complement strand
TTTTCCAAAGCAATACCCGTTCCGCGCACGACGCACAACTGCGTGTCGTCTGCCACATACGTCGGCACGCCGGTTGCCTCTGCAATCAACTTATGCATGTTGCGCAGTTGGCTCGAGCCGCCCGACATCACAATCCCTTTTTCCATCACATCTGCGGACAATTCCGGCGGCGTGCGTTGTAGGACATCCTTCACGGCGTCCACAATTCCCTGCAATTCGTGGGCAATCGCATTTGTCACATCATCGCTTGTCACAAGCAAGATCTTCGGCAATCCTGAAATCAAATCGCGCCCCTTCACTTCCATCTCCAATTTTTCCTCAAGATACATGGCAGAGCCAATTTGGATCTTGATCGTCTCGGCCGTGCGATCCCCAATGGCAAGCCCATATTGCCGCCGAATGTAATCTTGAATAGCCGCGTCGAGTTTGACGCCGCCAATGCGCACAGACGCGCTCGCCACAATGCCACCCAACGAAATCACGGCCATCTCGCTTGTGCCACCGCCAATATCGATAATCATGTGTCCGCTTGGAGACCCGATTGGAATATTCGCGCCGATCGCGGCCACAATGGGTTCTTTGATGATGTACGCCGCCTTGGCGCCTGCCGCAAGCGTTGCATCAATCACCGCGCGTCGCTCCGTAGACGTAATGCCGCCTGGAACCGCAACCATCACTTCGGGACGGATGAATCGCACGCCCCCAAGCGCTTTGTTGATGAAGTAGCGCAGCATGGCTTCTGTCGTCCGGTAATCCGCGATCACGCCGTCTTTGAGTGGACGGCGCGCAACAATCGTGTCGGGCGTGCGCCCCAACATGTCCTTTGCCTCTTTGCCAACCGCCAACACCTTGCCGTCGACCGTCGAAATCGCAACAACGGATGGTTCATTGATGATGATGCCGCGTTTTGGGACATACACGAGCACCGTCGTTGTTCCCAAGTCAATGCCTATTTTCTTCTGAAACATCGCCATAGTGGCGCTATCTTACACCGGAATGACGCTTGTGGCGACACAGGTGTTTTTACAAAAAAACGCGGTTCCGGGGTGTGGAGCCCTGAAACCGCGAGTGCACCTTTTTGTGGTCGAGTCAGCGGCCACAGGAACCCGCATCGGTTATGAGTACGTGACCCGAGCAACACCATTGCCGCCCGCGTCAACCAGTGCGAGAACACTAAAGATGCGCGACTAAAATAGCATCTGCGAAGTAACATGTCAAGCCAAAGTCCTCGCTTCACGGCGTAAGCCAAATGCGAAATGTCTGAAATGGTGTCAGCCGCGTGGAATACGAGTAGCGATCATCGTGCCAATACGCGCGTTCTTCGCCAGGCTCGGCCGCAGAAAGCTCGCGATCAAAATCAAGTTCAAGCGTGAGCGGAACATCCCCAACACCGATTTGGCGCTGAACGTCGAGCGTGTACGCGCCAGAGTCTATCTGTCGCACAACACGTTCCGGCACATAGTAATGAAACGTGAGACTTCCCGATGCGCCGGGTTCCACGCTCGTGAACGCACCAAAAACAGTCGCGCCAAATTCCGACGTCACGGTGACGTCGCCCGCTTCTGCAGACGGGTTTTTCAAACGGTCATCTTTGAGCGCACCGTCCACACGCACAAGCTCGCTCCCTGCCGGCACATACACGCGTGTAAATGTCCGGTAGCGTGTCGTTTTGTAGTCAAACGAGCCGCGGTGATCGTAATCAACGCGCAGAGAAGCCAAATAACGCCCATCCATCTGCCGCGCAATCGAGTATCGGTAGGCACGCGCAAGCGAGGCGTCTGTTTTGAGCGCGGCAAGGTTCGCATCCACGACCATAACATAGTCATGCGCAGCGTTGACGCGCACATCCCCTGCCCAGTTATTGTTTTCAAACACACGCTCGACGTTTGCGTCCGTGTGATACAGCACAATGTCTTGATTGTTGAGGGACGCCATCGCAACTTCGGAAATCTCTTGAAGCGTTTCGCGGTCGGCCTCCAAAACGCGCGTCAGCAATTGCTCAAGCAAGTTTCCGATGACGTCCTTACGGTCTTCGCGCGTCACGCCGCGATCGTAAAATCCAACTTCAACGGCATGCTCGAGTGTTTCAAAAAACGCGTCCTTTGAGAAAAGAAGGTCGCCCACGCGCTCTGGTCCCAATACTTCAAGCAAGCGTTCCGCCACGGAGGGCGTCACAAGAATAGCTCCGTCAAAGACATGCGCAGGAATTGTTCCCGTGTTTTCGGGCGATGGCGCAAACGCAATTTGACGCGCGTATGCCGCAAACCCGTCTTGTACAGACGTCGGCACGTCCGGCGACCAGTTGATATCTCGCAAGTACCATGTGTCCACGCCGAGATACCGTTTCAACGGTTCGGGTGGCGCCGTGTGAATTTTCCCAATGCTTAACACATCCACCGCATAAATGTCGTCCGTGTCGAGGGAAGTAATCTCCCCGTTTTGTACGGTCATCACACCATATGTGCCCCAAAACCCGCCCGTTGGACGCAACTCTCCCGTGTTTTGCATGAGAAGAAGATATGTTTGCGGGCGATCAAACCCGCCCACAGTTGGCAAAACATGTAGCCATGGCACAATCAAACGCATCGAAGACTGGATGGACTGCACATGTTTGAGGAGATCCTTTTGCACCATGCGAAGTCCCGGCAACAAGGCAGCATCCTCAAGCGCCACAAGCGCCGATTCTTCGGCATTTAAACGCGCAAGCGCCTCTTCAAGATCGGGAACCGCGCGCTCAAGCGTTTTTACAAGTGCGCGCCGTTCATCCGGTTGGAGATCCGCGAACGTCCCCGCGTCCATCACGGACGAAAACCCTCCCACGACGCGCAGTTCCTCTTCTGTGCGGATGCCGATAGACACAAAAACACCCACGACATCAAGCAACGCTTCGGTGTCTTCAAAAAGTGTCTGCGCAGCGCTGTACTGCTGCGAGACGCCGGGAATAATTTGGAGAGGACGTGCCGCGTTTGTCACACGCTTAAGACGCGCAAGATTCGTGCGCGCATCGGCAAGCGAGGCGCCGGCTTCGTCGAAGTCACGATGCACAAGTTCGGACTGTACATCGCGCACTGATCGCTCAAAGGCTCGCGCTTGGGAGAACAGAGCAAGGCCCGCCACAACCGCAACAGATACGATACAAACAACAACCGCGATCGCGAGCGCGACAATTTTAAACCGTCGCCGCCGTCTGGACTGAAAAAATTGCTCCGAATGCGACATGCAGGTCATTATACACGAGCAAGACGTCGAAGATGCTTCATCAGTCGTCTGCGCCGCCACACATGCGGCACACATGGGAAACACCGCCAAAGAGACAAAAGCGCGCGTCGATCGTGTAATAGTAGAGAGAGCATCCATCGCGTTTCGTTCCAAACGATAATTGGCGCTTTCATGAGCAGTATTTGAAAACGCGTGTGCATCCAAAACAAAAGATGCGTATTGCGTACCGCAAGCGCGTGTTGAGAGGAAGAACAGCGCAGGCGCAATTGTTGAGACGGCGATACGCGTCGAGGAACCCCTTTGAAGACGCCGCATGCAAGATACGCGTGTGCGTCGGACACAAGGCATACGCGACTCCCCGCGTTTTGCACACGCAAACAAAGATCCACGTCTGCCCCTTCTGATTCCAAAACGGTGTCGACAAAAAGTTCATCGCGCAATCGCACGCGCTCCAGTGCGCTGCGTCTCACAAGGAGCGCAAAGCGCACAACCGCAAGCGTCTCGCGCACACCGTCACATGCATAACCGCGCTGTCCATATCCCCGCAACACGTACGGTCCGCCGCAACCACCCTCTATCCCCGCGCTATACACATAGTCAGACTCCACGCGCTCGTGCAATGCTTC
>CAZDJC010000060.1:1198-3847 GCA_964505655.1 uncultured Gammaproteobacteria bacterium | reverse complement strand
AAACGTCCTCAGTGGAAGACCACCGAGGACGTTGAGGGCAAAGAATCGCTGGACAGGAGTACCTGTTTGGACGAGGGCGGGCACAAGTGCTCCCTTACGTCCAGCGAGCGACGACAGTGCGGTGGATCCACCGCATCCCGTGCAGGGCGTCACGTTTCCTCTGCACAGGGTGTCTGGAGATTGATGAGTTCTCCAGAGCGCACTCAGCGGGGTGATCAGCACCCGCGTGCTTTTCCCGATTTGTTCCCGCCAGGGTTCTAACAAATCAGGTTCACCATGACGGTCCACCGTGCAGTTTTCACTGCCCTTCACGGTGGAGTAGATTGTCTGGGAGGAATTGCCGCATCGCTGATGCGGCGCGCGGGGGACTTTCCGTCCGTCCCTCGCATCCTTTGCCCCCCAAGCGACTGGGGGCTCCCAAGCTGGACGGGGCTCCCGTCCTAGCACCGGATCAGACAGTTGTGGCTAGGTCGCATCAGCGCCCATCTCGCCACAAGTGCCAGTCCAGCTGTCGCTCATAAAAACTTTATATCACATTTCTGCGACTTTGTCAAGTCACGGTTGCTAAAGTCACCAAAAAAGCCATATTTTCAGGCCTTTTTAAAATCCAGCACGAGAGGTAACTCCTACTTTGCGCGCAACCGCTCCATAAGCCGCATGTAGAACCGTACGTTGTGTTCGGTTGCGAGACGCATCCCTAACATCTCCTTCATGTCGAACAAGTGCTTCAAATATGAACGAGAAAACTGCGTACATAAGGTGCAATCGCATGTTGCGTCAACCGGCTTCTTGTCGTTTGCATACACGGCATTATTGATATGAAGCACCTCATAGAAACTCCCGTCTTCTGAAAGCGTATCCGAGCAAAATGCAAACAGACTTCCATGACGCGCGTGGCGTGTCGGAATCACACAGTCGAACAGATCAATGCCCATGCGCACATACGCGACGATTTCCTCAGGGCTACCCCCGCCCATAAAGTAACGCGGCGTATCAGACGGGAGACGCTCTGCGACAAACCGTGCCACGCGCAAATTGTCCTCGCGCGATTCACCAACAGACAATCCGCCAATCGCGTATCCGTCAAAGCCGATGTCAACGAGTGCGCAGACAGATTCTTCGCGCACATCCTCATACACGCCTCCTTGCACAATGCCAAAAAGTTGCTGATCGCGCGTCAGTGAATCTTCGCGATGCGATTCAAGATAGTCTTTCGAGCGTTGTGCCCAGCGCACAGATTGTTGCATCGCTTCGCGCGCATCTTCGACTGTCGCAGATGATGACAGCAGCACATCGAGCGGCATCATGATGTCGGATCCGATTGCTTGTTGCATCGCAATAGATTGTTCCGGAGACAAATCAATGCGCGCGCCATCGATGTGCGATTGAAACGTGACGCCGTTTTCCGTCACACGATTCATTTTCGCCAAACTGAAAACTTGATATCCGCCGCTGTCAGTTAAAATCGGCCGATCCCAGTGCATCCAAGAATGGAGGCCGCCCTCTGCCCGCATCGCGTCCATTCCCGGTCTACATAAGAGGTGATACGTGTTTGATAAAATGAGTGAGACACCCACGCGCTTGAGGTCGTCGGGTGTTAGCGTTTTGACGGCGCCGTATGTCGCAATCGGCATGAAGCATGGTGTTTCGATGTCGCCATGCACTGTGTGTAAAACTCCGCGCCGCTGAGTCGATCCGCTCGATTTTTTTAATTCAAACATGGGCGCACTGTGTCAGAAAGTATGTGCAACGTCAATACGTAGGCAATGACCGTGCTCTTTTCGACCTCCCACGTCTCACTACTGACTTCCAATTCTTGCAACGGACGACCGTCCGCCCGCGTACACCACCTTCTCCACAGGCACAAATCCCAATATTTGCATGCGTTCGCTCACGTGCACTAAACTTTTCCCCTCCGCAATGCGGGCGCTCAATCGCTCGCTCTCGAGTCGCAGCACACTTACTTCCTGCTCAAGATCACGCAACTGATAACCCTGTTTTGCCGCCTCCGTCATCTGCACCGCGTAGAGCGAGACGGACACGACAATCATGACAACACACAACACGCTCCACAATGGATACAGCGCTCGCAATCGTTGAAAAAAGGATGTAGAACGACGGGACACGTCAGTCATATTGTTTTTGTTTTCGGCACCAGCACCTTCTTACTGCTTTTCGGCGACACGCAATTTTGCACTACGTGAACGAGGATTTTGCTTTTGTTCATCAGCACTCGCCACGATCGGCTTTTTTGTCAGCACACGGAGGTGATCGGAAGAACGCAGAAAGCGCTTGACGATGCGGTCTTCCAGAGAGTGAAACGAGATCACGAGGAGTCGCCCTCCAAAGGCAAGTGCCTTTTGTGCTTGCGGTAACACGGCTTCGAGTGCGCCAAGCTCGTCGTTGACGGCGATACGCAGCGCTTGAAATACGCGCGTCGCAGGGTGAAGGTGGCCTTTGCGCGGAACCGCGCGCGAGATCATGTCTGCAAGTTTCGTCGTCGTCTCGATGCGTCCTGCGCGCCTTGCCTCAACAATGGCCCGCGCAATCTTTCGCGCATACCGCTCCTCTCCTTCGCGAGCGAACAACTGGATAAGCGCATGCTCATCCCATGTGTTCACGATATCCGCGGCTGTCACGCCATCTCGT
>CAZDJC010000060.1:0-1188 GCA_964505655.1 uncultured Gammaproteobacteria bacterium | reverse complement strand
CCGCGATGCGCAGCGCCTGAAATGTCCGCGTGGCGCAGTGAATCCGGCCGTGCCGCGCTCGAGCGGGAATGGAGCGGACAACGATATCGACAAGCTCCTTCGTGGTCTGGATCCGCCGCTTCTTTCGCTCTTCACACATCCGCGCGGCGATCCTGCGGCTGCTACGCTCTTCTCCGAACCGAAAGATCGTGTCGGCAATCTCTTTCTCTTGCCATGTGTTCACGATATCCGCGGCTGTCACGCCATCTCGTACGCCGTAGCGCATGTCCAACGGTCCCTCACGCTGAAAGCTGAATCCGCGCGCGGCGTCATCCACATGAACGCTCGAGAATCCGAGGTCGAGAAGAATTCCCTGCACCGTCAAAAGACCAAGTCGTTCAAGATGCTGCCCCAAGTCGCGGTAGTTTCCGTGCACAAAGCGCACACGTTTGCCAAACTCCGCAAGCCGCTCCTGCGCCGTCTCGAGATTGCGTTTGTCACGCTCAATCCCCACGACGATGCCGTCTGGGCCGCTTGCTTCCAATACCATGCGCGCGTGCCCCCCAACCCCAAGCGTTGCATCAACATACACGCCGCCTGAAACCGGCTGCATCGAGTGCCGCACCTCCTCCAGGAGGACAGGAGCATGAAGACGATCCATATGCACCACTCAAATGTTCAGTTCTCCAAGTTGCTCGGCAATATCAGCCCCCGCGGCTTCGGTTTTCTTCTTGTACACATCCCACGCGGCTTCGTCCCACAATTCGAGACGATTGAAGAGGCCCGCCACAACCACATTCTTTTTCATGGACGCGTATGTACGCAGATACTCCGGAATGGTGATGCGACCTTGTCCATCAATCCCAACATCCATCGCGCCGGCAAGCATGAGGCGCGCAAAGGCACGGGATGTTTGTTTGGAAATCGGAAGCGCAGCTAATTTTTGTGCGAGCGACTTCCACGCGTCGGCGGTATAGAGCACCAGTGAACCGTCCAAACCGCGCGTCACGACCGCACCCTTTTTGAGCGCAGCGCGAAACTTCGTGGGGATCGCGATGCGTCCCTTTTCGTCAAGCGCATGATGATATTCTCCGAGAAACATGTTCTTGGGTTCTACACACAGGAGAGTAAGCTGCCCCGTAGTGACGCATGAGGCGTCTACTACGGGGCGCCACTTTTGTGCCCTACTTGTCGAACGCCCGCGCACCA
>CAZDJC010000059.1:0-3993 GCA_964505655.1 uncultured Gammaproteobacteria bacterium | reverse complement strand
CGCCCGTCGCATCGCTTTGCTGCATGAAAAACGGGATCACCGCGTCATACCACACAAGTCGCCCATCCTTCCCGATAAAGTAGAACTGATTGAGACCAACAGACGAAAACTCGTCCGACGTATGAATCTTCATGCTCTGTCCATTTTCAAGGGTTGCCTCCGGCGGCCCCTTGTCTCCGCTTCGATAGTCACGCGGATAATCAATCCTGTTCCACGCACCCGAAAGTCGGAACGTGTTTCCTTTTGTATCCGCGGCAATGTCGCCGTATTCAAGCTCGGGAATAGTCGCGATACGATCTATATGCATCTTGGAGTCCAAAAACGCCTGCCACTCAAGCGACGTATTCGATCCCCCCGTTAATTCGTCTTTCACAGTGGTAGGTTTCCGCGGGCCCGCAAACAGCTCCGGCATTGTCCCTGCGTAGTGATCCAACATCACAAGATCGCTTTCGTCATTTGGATTTTGGAGCACATAAAATATCTGGTAGTACTCCCCCAGGCCCGGCAAAACGGCTATTTCAAGGTAGAGCGTGAACGCGTCGTAACGGCCACCTTTAATGGTCCCGAGCTTAAACGACGCTGGAGACGACATCTCGTTGACGCCATACGGAAGCTTTACGTCCGCAGTCAAATAACTCGCGTAGACGACGTCGTGAAGCGCTTTGTGTAACTCCCCTTTTTCCTGCGCTTCCAATTCAAGCCACTCAACCGTCAACGGATTCTCCACTGCGCCGTCGGCATAGGTATTGAAATAGGGCCTCTCGTTTTCCGAAAGAGCATCGTTCGTTGGCGCTGATTCAGGTTGTGTCACATCTTCCGAGACGGCCCTCTGTTTGAGCGACGAAAAATACATCCCTCCAATAAATGCGCCGAAGATAAACAACACACCCACGGCAACAACGAGCATGAGTCCCTGTTGAGAGAGTCCAACGGGCGCGTCGGGGGGCAGTGGAGATTCAGGACCCAAGTCCGGTTGTTGATCGGGAATGGTAATCGGTTCTTGCGGGAGATCTGACATAGATTTATTTGGGAATAGGTTGGCCGCCTTGTGTTGTGATGGCCAATGAATACAGTGTAACACCTTGTTTGTCAACGATCACACCGAGCGCCGCGGTGTCCCATGTCGCGGCGATGGGTTGGTCAAAAATGAAGTTGCCGAGTGAAAATGCCACGGGGACGCCCTCGACATACTCGATGGGCTGAAGCACGTGGGGATGACTCCCGACAACGAGATCAGCGCCCGCCTGTACCATGCGCAAAGCAAGCCGACGCTGCCCTTCGCTCGGACGCGTTGAGTACTCAAAGCCCCAATGTGGCATCACGATGACGATGCGTCCTTCTTCCTTCGCATGGCGAATCATGATCTCAACATATTCTTCCTCCGACGATTGGAATGCGTTGTAACCAATCAACGCGAAATACAAACCATTGATGGTTATGTCGAAGCGCGGCTCGGGTGATGCATACGAACCAAATGATTCGACGCCTAATTTTTGAAGCCATAGAAGCGCCTCCTCAAAGCCAGATTGCCCGAAGTCATCCGTGTGGTTGTTTGCAACGCTCACTGCGTCGATGTATTTCGCCATTTCTTCCACGGCCTCTGGATCAAAGGTGAACAAAAACGGCGGCTCGTCTGTTGCCACACTCTTGCGTTCGCTCACCGTGCCTTCCATGTTTCCCACACGAAGATGCACACCTCTCAAAAAGCGTCTCATCTCCTTCCATGGATAGTCCGTGCCATCGGCTTCCATTTTTTGACGCACGCCGCGATCGAGCATGATGTCGCCTACAAACGTGAGAGTGGCAAATGGTTCGCTTATCGGTTTCCCTCTCGTGAAATACCCCAAGATATGACTCGTATTTTCACGCCAATCGCGCGTGGCGCCCATGGTGAGCGAGTCGCCATGATGCGTTTCGTGCCACGTTTGTGTCCCACTCGCTTCATTGAACGCTTGCACAATCTGCAACGCCGCGTTGGAGTCAATTTCCAGATCGATGGAGTCTCCGCCTCCGTTTTGTATATGCCGCCGCGTCACTTCGTCGTGAAAAGAAGCCGCATCGTGCGGAAGATTGTGAGACATGTCGATGCTTGCAACAACGACCGATCCGGGAAAGACGTCGGCGATCGCACGCCCAAGCAGACGAGCATCTTGCGAAGAAAGTGATTCGTCCACCACGAGAGGAATGAGCCGCGCGGACGGAAACGAACGCTTCACAAATGGCGTCAGCACACCGATCCCATGTTCTTCGGGTGCTGCCGTTTCTTCGTGACGCAAAAACGCAACGCGCCGCTCCAAAAGTTCTGCGCGCGTGCGATCCGTCTCAACCACTCCATACGGCGTATTCCACGAGCCATACGAAATTTGCGCCGCCGCATTTCCGCGCGAAAAGTGATTCGGCGAAATCAAGACAACCGTGCGACGCTCCACGGTTGCCAGTTGCTCAAACACCGCCGCAATCCCGTCTGCCACGATAAGATGGTGCGCCACAATTGCCGAGCGTGTTTTGTCACTGTTTGGCTCGCGCGCCGATGCATACGCCGCGTCATAGAGCGACTTCGGAGATAATCCGTGAGAATACACGGGCTTCTCCTGATAAGAAAAACGCGGTCCGCTTTCAAGAAATACGCCAAATTTGAATGCGGCAAACGAAACTGCTAAAACGATCAGCAAAAAAAGAAAGAAGAGGCGAAGCATAGACTCGTGTATAATACTGCCACTATGAAATCTGCACATCGCGCGGTTACGAAAGCGATCATTCCGGTCGCGGGACTCGGTACCCGGTTTCTCCCCGCCACAAAGGCCCAGCCCAAAGAAATGCTCCCGATCGTCGACAAACCCGTCATCCAACTCATTGTGGAGGAAGCGGTCGCAAGCGGCATTCGCGACATCATTTTCGTGACGTCAATCGGCAAACGCGCGCTTGAAGACCATTTTGACCGCAATTTCGAGTTGGAATACCGCCTCGAGCAAAAGAAGAAAATCGAAGAGCTGCGAGAAGTGGCGTCGATTGGAAGGTTGGCGCGCTTTGCGTTTGTGCGCCAAAACAAACCATTGGGAGACGGGCACGCGATTTTGTCCGCCGTCCCATTTATTGACGACGATGAGCCAATAGCCATTTTGTTCGGTGACGATGTCGTCGACCACAAGACGCCCGTGCTCAAACAGCTTATCGACGTTTACGACAAACATGGCAATCCGGTCATCGCGCTTTTAGAAGTTCCGAAGCGCGAGACATCGCTTTATGGCGTCATCGGGGGAAAAAACGTCGGCAAACGTTTGTATGAAATTCATTCGTTTGTCGAAAAACCAAAGCCCGCAAACGCGCCATCTAACCTCGCGGTTGTTGGAAAATACATTTTGACGCCAGAGGCACTCCAACTTTTGAAAAAGCAGAAGCCTGGCCGCGACGGCGAAATTCGTCTCGCAGACGCATTCATCACGGCGCTACACAAAAAGCAAACGCTGCATGGGTTCGTGTTTGAAGGCACTCGCTTTGATTGCGGAAACAAATTAGAATACGTGAAAGCGCAAATTCATTTTGGGCTTCAGCGTCCCGAATTCAAAAAAGATCTTCTTTCATACATCCAATCGCTATGAAGCGTTTTCCCCGCGCGCTCCTCACCCTCCTTGCCTTGGCGCTTCTTGTGTTGCCGGGGATTGGTTGCCGCGGCGGATCCAAGGAAGCAAAACAGGCGCTCGAGCCAGTGGATTTGACCGTGTGGCGCGTGTTTGACGATTCCGATTCCTTCCGCGGTGTCATTGACGCGTACAAGCGTGTGCACCCAAACGTCCGCATCAACTACAAAAAGTTGCGCTTCGACGAATATGAAGATGCGTTGATCCAAGCGCTTGCCGAAGATCGCGGCCCAGACATCTTTGTCGTGCACAACACCTGGATGAAAAAATATCTTCCACTCATCGAGCCCATGCCGGATTCGTTGCGCATCGCGTACAAGGAAACACGCGGCACCATCAAAAAGGAAGATGTTGT
>CAZDJC010000058.1:0-4035 GCA_964505655.1 uncultured Gammaproteobacteria bacterium | reverse complement strand
TGGCGCGTCCGTCGAAGCTATGACGAAACCCGTTGTGAAAAAGATAGTGTGGGGGATGCTGTTTGTCGGCATCGTGTTCGTTGGCGTTTACGTGTGGAGCCATCGCGCAGAAATTCAACAATCACAGTGGCAAAACGCGGTTGTGGAGCCAACTGTGCTTGAACAAGCCACTTCCGCAACGGATGCGGAAGAGCCTGTTGTGTCTGAATCATCTGCGCCCCTTGAGTCGGTGCCGGAAACAGAGAATGAACCGGACGCGACGGTGCAACCTGTGCCACCGCCACAACCAGAGGCGCCGCCCGCACTTTCCAACACACCAAATCAAGTCAACTGGTCGGTGCCGTTTACGTCGCAAGCACCGCACGCGAATTGGGCGATGCCGTATCAAGAGGCGTGCGAAGAGGCGAGTGTGCTTATGGCTGCGGCGTTTTTTGGCGCGCCTGTTGACTTGTCATCTGCGGACGCGGCCGACCGAGAAATCTTGCGCTTCATCGATGCAGAAATCGCGCGCGTCGGTTTTTATGAAGACACGACGGCTGCACAAACGGCAGACGTCGCCAACGCCGTCTTCCCAACTGTTCAGTTTTCTGTCGTTGACAATCCGTCCGTTGCATCGTTGCAGGAAGCGGTGGCGAAGGGCGTGCTTGTCATTGTGCCGGCGGCCGGACAGAAATTGGGGAATCCGTTTTTCTCGGGAGATGGCCCGCTTTACCACATGCTGGTGTTGCGCGGATACGACCGTGCGCGCGGCCTTTTCATCACGAATGATCCGGGAACGCGTCGAGGAAACGGGTACGTCTATCGCGAAAGCGTAATCATGGAGGCGATGGGAGATTGGAATGGAGGCAATCCGCGTTCGGGCGCCAAACGCGTCATCTTTGTCACAAAACGTTGAGTGGCTGTGAGTGCAGTGATAACATAGCGATATGAACATTGGAGACATCCTCTTGGGAGCGGCGATCGGCACACTTGTGGCGCTCGTGCTTGCGATTCCGGGGGTGATCGGGGAGCTTGGTGCGCACGGAAAAGGACATCTGTTGTTGCCCGATGTGCACCACACGTGGGGACGGCGTCTCCTCAAAGATCGCGAAGTTTTTTCCTTGGGGTTATTGATTCACTTGCTCGCGGGGCTTTTTTTTGGCGCGGGGTATCCGTTCATCGTAGCGTGGGGTCCTCTTGCCTCGCTTGCTCCATATCGCTTCGGATCCGTCGCGCTCTACGGACTCGCGCTCTACCTCATTGCAAACCTCGTGCTCTTTCCACTCGCGCGTATTGGCGTTTTCGGGTACAAGGAGGATCACTACATTTGGCTTGAGACGTTTGTGACGACGGCGGTGCTCGTGGCGGCGTATGTGCTCGTGGTTGCGTGGTTTCAACCGAGTTGGTTTTCCGTGTGAGAGCACAAGCATCTTTGACGTCTCATGATCTCCAAACGCCAGGGGAACCCGTGGCGCTTTCTGTGTCGGCGGCCATTCAACTGTTAAATGATCAGCTTTTTCGCATCGCGGGGCCGAATCTTATGGTGGAGGGCGAAGTGGCCGAGTGGCGCATTTCGCAGGGAAAGTGGGTGCGGTTCGTTTTGAAAGATACAAATGACGGTGCTATCCTTAACTGTTTTCTCACGGTATTCCAGTTGAATGTCGACGTGAAAAATGGCGACCGCATTGCGGTGCACGCGACACCAAGCGTGTATCCGAAATATGGCCAACTGACGCTGAACGTCAATCGTATCGAGCCGCTTGGCGAGGGAGCACTGCGTGCCGCATCTCTGCGTTTGCGCGCGCAGCTTGCATCGGAGGGATTATTTGATGTGTCGCGCAAACGTGCGTTGCCTGATTTTCCCGCGAAGATTGGTCTTATCACATCGCGCGAAGCGGCCGCGTGCTCGGATTTCGTGAAGATGGTGCGTGGGCGTTGGGGTGGGGTGGAGATTGAATTGGCGCATGTCGCAGTGCAAGGGGAGCGTGCGGTTGCGGAAATCTGCAAGGCGATTGAACTGTTTTGTGCGCGAGAGCAGGAGGCGCGTCCCGATGTACTTGTGCTCACGCGCGGCGGCGGCAGCGCAGAGGAACTGATGGCATTCAATGCAGAAGCAGTTGTGCGCGCCGTGTTTGGGAGCAACATTCCAACGTGCGTTGCCGTGGGACACGAGCGCGACGAATCTCTCGCGGAGTTTGCCGCGGACGTGCGTGCGTCAACACCCACGCATGCCGCCGAATGTGTTGTTCCGGACAAGCGCGCGGTTCACATGCATATCGAGATGCTCAAAGAGCGCATGATCGGTCGCATCAACGAATCGCTTATGGTGCGCAGACACAATATTGAGAGCACTGCCAAACATCTCACGCATATCGTGTTGCATTGGCATACCGTTGTGACGCAAACCGTGGCGCGCGCGACGCGTTTTGGTTTTGCACTCGAGCGCCGCATTCAAGAGCGTCGGGATCGTCTCACGTCCCTCACGCGTCTCATTGATGAATTAAGTCCGGCGCGCGTGTTGCGTCGTGGGTACGCCCTCGTGCGCAAGGGCGCTTCTGTCATCAAGGATGCCGGCGCGCTGGACAAGGACGACACCGTCTCGGTACAATTTGCACACGGTTCCCGAAACGCAAGCATTCTCTGATATGTCGGCAAAGCGACTCACATTTGGACAAGCGTACGCCGAGCTCGAGCGTATTGCGGACACGTTTGAGCGTGAGGATTTTGACGTGGAGAAGGGACTCAAAGATTTTGAGCGCGGGCTTGAGCTTGCGGCTTTTTGTAAAAAACATCTCGACACGCTTGAGGTGCGCGTCAAGGAAATCCAAGGGGCGTACGAGACATGATATGCATCTGATTTTTCGACTTCTCATCACCACGGCCGCGCTCTTTGGCATTGCTTATTTGGTTCCGGGTTTTCATGTTGACTCGATGTGGACCGCGCTCATTGCCGCTCTTGTGATTGGTGTCATCAATGCCGTTTTGCGTCCTATTCTCACCATATTGACTCTCCCTATTACCATCCTGACGCTCGGATTGTTTAGCATCGTCATCAATGCGCTGTTGTTGTGGCTTGCGTCGTCGCTTGTTCCGGGATTTGCCATCGATACATTTTGGTCGGCGGCTTTGAGTGCGATCCTGTTGTGGGCCGTGTCGCTTGGAACAAACTGGCTTCTTAAAAACGATTAGGAATACGCATGCTATACGTCTTGTCTCTTGGGGGTTCAGTGATCGTTCCGAATGGGGAAATTGACACGGCGTATTTGAGGACATTCAACCGGTTTGTGCGATCTCGCGTGAAGCGCGGAGACCATTTTGTGATTGTGACGGGAGGCGGCGGTGTTGCGCGTCAATACCAAAACGCCGCGCGTGCCATCACGCGTCTGACGCGCGATGACTTGGATTGGCTGGGACTCCACGTCACGCGGTTGAACGGGCATTTGTTGCGCACAATGTTTCGTGACCTTGCACGCCCTGCGCTATGCAAAGATCCATCACGGATACATGCGTCGACAAAATATCCGATCGTGATAGCGGCGGGTTGGAAGCCGGGGTGGTCGACAGACTACATCGCGGTACGCATTGCAAAACGATTGAAGGCACAGATGGTTGTGAACTTGTCCAATATTCATTACGTCTACGACAAAGACCCGCGCACGCACAAACATGCACGCCGATTTGAACGGATGTCATGGAATCAATTTCGCGCGATTGTGGGAACGAAATGGGATCCGGGACTGCACGTACCGTTTGATCCGGTCGCATCGCGTCTCGCACACCACGCGCATATCCCCGTCGTCGTCGTGAATGGTCGCGGGTTTAAAAATATCGAGCGCGTGTTGAATGGTGAGGCGTTTCGCGGAACGCGGATTGAATGACGTGACAAAAAGATATCCCCGCTCACAGGTGAGCGGGGGAATGACGACGCGTAAGATCGTGACACGCAGGATGAACGAGCTCGAGTTAACGCCAGTTGGATAAGACTGCCAGAAAAGTGATCTCGTGTCAAGGCCACTTTACAAAAGCAGCTCGCCGAAGTGATCGGCGAGCACGTAA
>CAZDJC010000057.1:1774-4237 GCA_964505655.1 uncultured Gammaproteobacteria bacterium | reverse complement strand
CTCCGGCCCAGTCAATCTCGTGTCGATTCTCGACAAACATCGGTTATGCTTTATGCAGAGGGAAAGCACAACCGTGTCCATCGCCTCTCCTCCTCCATTGGGGTGCGAACGGCCGTCTTCGCGCACAAGCAATGGCGCAAAAACGACTCGGAAATATAGCACTTTGTCTCTCTTTTGTCAAGTGACGCTTTACAAAATCGTAAAACGCCGTCGCATGATACAAATACTTGGCTTATGTTAGCTAAGCACCATAATTCCTTGACAGGAACTGTGGGCACATATACAATTCGTTCACTTTTGACACTTGGCTAACTTTGGTCAAATGTGGCGATCAAAGCCGCTAATCGAAGCGTCGCGTGTCACTCAATCTAACGAAATAGTCGTGAATTACGTGCGCGCCCCACGCACAGAAACATAACGAATAGCCCCATATTCAGGGCTGTTTTGTGTTTCCTCCTTCGCGCAAGGCTTCGGAGGATATCGCCCCTAGGGAACTGTTAAGATATTCGATCTGAGTCCAGGGGGCTCAACTGTGTGTCATGTGCCGCACGTGCCCGCCCTATGATTTTCAAGCGACTTCCTGTGCAAGAGGCAGAGCGCCGAAGTTTCGGCGCGATTCCGGATGCGATGGAGCTTCCCAACTTGGCGAGCGTCCAGCGCGATTCCTATAACTGGTTTTTAACCGAGGGCATCTCGGAGTTATTCCGCGAAATCAACCCGATTACGGATTTTATTGGACGCGACCTCGAACTCAATCTCCTCAACCACTATCTCGACGAGCCGAAATTTGACGAGGCGCAGTCTAAAGCGAAAAAAGTCACATACGAGGCGCCGTTGCGCGTACGCACGGAGCTCATCAACAAGCGCACGGGTGAGCGCAAAGAGCAGGAAATCTATTTGGGTGATTTGCCGGTGATGACGGATCGCGGCACGTTTATCGTCAACGACGCCGAACGCGTGATTGTGAGCCAGCTTGTGCGCTCGAGCGGTGTGTTCTTCACGGCGAGCAATATTCGCGGCCGGCGCTATTACGGAGCAAAAATTATCCCAAACCGTGGCGCGTGGCTCGAATTTGAAACGGATGCAAACAACGTGTTGTGGGTGAAGATTGATCGTAAGCGCAAAGTGGCGGCCACGGCGCTATTGCGCGCGTTCGGTTTGGCGGACGACGAACGCATCGCGGAAACGTTCAAAGACGTGAACACGCATCCGCTCATTAACTATGTGGCGGCGACGATCAACAAAGATGCGTCCAAAAACGAAGATGAAGGCTTGAAGGAAGTGTACAAGCGCGTGCGTCCGGGCGATTTGGCGACGGTGGACAACGCGCGCCAACTCATCCACTCGATGTTTTTCAACTTTGATCGGTACGATTTCGACAAAGTTGGTCGCTACAAATTCAATCTGCGCTTTGGGCTTTCGACAAAGAAAGAAGACGTCGATGCAGAAGAAAAGCGTATTTTGACGCTGGAGGATTTAGTTGCGGTAACGCGCGAAATTATTCGTTTGAACATTACGCAGGATCCGCCGGACGATGTTGACCACTTGGGGAACCGCCGCGTACGCGCGGTCGGGGAACTGGTGCAAGGGCGCTTCCGCATTGGATTGGCACGCATGGAGCGCATCGTGAAAGATCGTATGTCCACACAAGACATCGATTCGTTGACGCCGGCACGTCTTGTAAACGCGCGCCCGGTAATTGGCGCCGTGCGGGAATTTTTCATGTCATCCCAGCTCTCGCAACTTCTGGATCAGGCAAATCCATTGGCAGAACTCGAACACAAACGCCGTTTGTCGGCGATGGGGCCGGGCGGCTTGAGCCGCGAGCGCGCGGGATTTGAAGTGCGCGACGTGCATCCGACGCACTACGGCCGCATCTGTCCGATTCAAACGCCGGAAGGTCCAAACATCGGGCTCGTGGGACACCTTTCGAGCTACGCACGCATCAACGAATATGGTTTTGTGGAAACGCCGTATCGCGTGGTGGAAGTGGACAGCAAAGGCCCACGTGCGACGGAAAAAATCGAATACTTGAACGCGTTCTCGGAGGAGAAGACGATTACAACGGTGGCGACAACGCCGCTTACGGACGACGGCTACATTCGCGATGCGTATGTGGAAGGGCGCGCCTTCGGAGAACCGCGGCTTGTTCCGCGCGACGAGGTGAAATATATGGACGTGGCGTCCAAACAAATCGTGTCAATTGCCACAGCGCTGATTCCGTTTTTGGAACACGACGACGCCACGCGCGCGCTCATGGGATCGAACATGATGCGTCAGGCGGTGCCATGCGTGAAGCCGGACGCGCCGATTGTGGGCACGGGAGTGGAGTACCGCGCGGCGGTGGACTCGGGACACGTGTTGTTGGCCGAAGCGCCGGGCGTTATTCACTTTGTCGATGGCTCACGCATTGATGTGGAAGAGAAGGACCAACGGGTTCCTGAGCTGACCTTTCCGGTAAAG
>CAZDJC010000057.1:0-1764 GCA_964505655.1 uncultured Gammaproteobacteria bacterium | reverse complement strand
GAAGGACGGACAAGTGCGCTCCTATAAACTTTCGAAGTTCTCCAAATCAAACCATTCGTCCGGACTCAACCAGCGTCCAACAGTGATGCGCGGCCAAAAAGTGCACAAAGGCGATGTGTTGGCAGACGGCGGCTCCGTGCGCAACGGCGAGCTCGCGCTTGGGCAAAATGCGCTCGTCGCATTTATGGCATGGGACGGATACAACTACGACGACGCGGTCATTATCTCGGAGCGCCTCGTGCAAAGCGACAAATATACATCTGTGCATCTCTCGCACTACTTTATTGACGTGCGCGACACGAAATTGGGTCCCGAAGTGCTGACGGCTGACATTCCAAACGTCGGTGAAGAGAAGCTCAAGAACTTGGGGCAAGACGGCATTATCCGCATTGGCGCAGAGGTGCGCGCGGGCGACATTTTGGTAGGCAAGATCACCCCGAAAGGCGAAACCGAACTTTCGGCAGAAGAAAAATTACTGCGTGCCATCTTTGGAGAGAAAGCGCGCGATGTGCGAGATACATCGTTGTCGCTTGAACACGGAGAGCACGGCAAAGTTGTGGAAATTCAAGTGTTCACCCGCGAAGACGGCGACCGTTTGCCGCCGGGCGTTATTCAATCCGTGCACGTATACGTGGCGGATTTGCGCAAGGTGCAAGTCGGAGACAAAGTTGCGGGACGCCACGGAAACAAGGGCGTCATTTCAAAGGTTGTCCCGATCGCCGACATGCCGTTTTTGCCGGACGGAACGCCGGTGGACGTCATTTTGACGCCGCTTGGCGTGGTCTCCCGTATGAACCTCGGGCAAATCCTCGAACTGCACATGGGTCTTGCGGCAAACGCACTGGGTTACCGCGTGGCAACGCCTGTTTTAAACGGCATTACCGAGAACCACATTCAAAGCGAACTGGAACGCGCGGGATTCGATCGCAGTGGGCAGGTGGATCTCTACGACGGCCGCACCGGAGAAAAATTCGATCACCGCGTGTCGGTTGGATACATGTACATCTTGAAACTCGGGCACATGGTGGAGGACAAAATCCACCAACGCTCGATTGGACCGTACAGTTTGATTACACAGCAGCCATTGGGAGGAAAGGCGCAACACGGCGGGCAACGCTTCGGAGAAATGGAAGTGTGGGCGCTTGAAGCGTACGGCGCCGCGCACACGCTGCAGGAAATTCTTACCATCAAGTCCGATGACGTCCCGGGACGATCCAAAGCATACGAAGCGAGCATTAAAGGTGAACCGATCCGCAAGGTGAACATTCCGGAGTCCTTCAATGTGCTGCTCCGAGAACTCAAAGGATTGGGACTCGATGTAGAGCTCTTGAAGGACGGCAAGCCGATCGTGGAACCGCATGAGCAGGAGCGCGCTGAACGTTCGCGTCAATCGTAATCGCATCACTATGGCCATGTTTCGAGAAACACTCAAAACGACAGACTTCGACGCCATTCGATTGCGTTTGGCGTCACCCCATCGCATCCGCGAATGGTCCTACGGCGAAGTCACCAAGCCGGAAACGATCAATTACCGCACCCAGAAACCAGAAAAAGGCGGCTTGTTTGCCGAAGAGATTTTCGGGCCGTCCAAGGACTGGGAATGTTACTGTGGCAAATACAAGAAAATCCGTTACAAGGGCATTATCTGCGACAAATGTAATGTGGAAGTGACCTACGCGGCCGTGCGGCGTGAGCGCATGGCGCACATTGAGTTGTCTGCGCCGGTGACGCACATTTGGTTTTTGCGCGGCGTTCCGTCGAAAA
>CAZDJC010000056.1:0-4368 GCA_964505655.1 uncultured Gammaproteobacteria bacterium | reverse complement strand
CCCGAACTCATCACACGCAATTCGCCGACCCAGCGCGTGGCGGGTGCCGTGAAGGAGGGGTTTAAAAAGGTGGCGCATACAACGCCGATGCTCTCCATTGAGGATGCGTTTTCGTTTGAAGATGTCGCGGCGTGGCTCACGCGTTTGCGCGAACGGCACGGCGTGGAGTCGCCCGAGTTATTCTGCGAGGTGAAGATGGACGGACTCGCCGTGGCGCTGCGTTATGTGAGGGGACAGTTGGAGGCGGCGGTGACGCGCGGGACGGGAAGCGAGGGGGAAGATGTGACGCACAACGCGCGCGCGATCGACGCAGTGCCGCTGCAATTGCGCCAACCCACGCAAGAAGAAATCGCAAAGTTGCGAAAGAACGGTTTGCCGGTGGTGGCACTCAAAGCGCTTGAAGACGTTTCGACGTTGCACGTCGAAGTGCGCGGCGAGGTCTACTTTCCGCGAGATGCGTTTGAGCGGTTCAATGCGACAGAGAAAACGGCGGGGCGCCCAGTGCTCGCCAATCCGCGCAATGCGGCAGCGGGCACGATCCGCCAGTTGGATCCTTCCGTGACGGTGACGCGCTCACTTGGGTATTTTGGATATGCCCTGCTCGGAGAACTGCCTCTGAAGACGCATGAGCAGCAGCATGAGGTGATACGGCTCTTGGGCATTCCTGTGAACCCGCTCATGAAGCGCACAAAGAAAGAGGGAGACGTCCGCGCATTTTACGACATGCTACTTGAACAGCGCGCGGGGCTGAATTATTGGACAGACGGCGTTGTGATCAATGTGAATGACGCGCGGACATTTGAGCTGTTGGGGGTGGCAGGGAAGGCGCCGCGCGGCGCCTTGGCGTGGAAATATCCGGCGGAAGAAGCAACGACACGGATGATGGATGTGGAATGGTCGGTGGGGCGCACGGGAGCGCTCACGCCTGTTGCGGTCTTGGAACCCGTGTGGGTCGCGGGAACAACGGTCCAGCACGCGAGCTTGCATAACATGGATGAAATTCGCCGGCTCGACGTGCGCATGGGCGACACGGTCATCATTCACAAGGCGGGAGACATCATCCCGAAAGTCATTCGTGTGTTGTCGGATTTGCGCTCGGGGCGTGAGAAAAAAATCGAGGAGCCGAAGCGTTGCCCCGTCTGCGGGTCGCCGTTGGCACGCAAAGAAGGCGAAGTTGCGCTGTTGTGCACGAGCAGAGATTGTTACGCGCGACTGCGCGAGCGGATCATCTACGCGGTCTCGAAACAAGGGTTCAGCATCGACGGCCTCGGCGAAAAAACGATTGACCAATTGCTCGAGCGCGGTCTCATTCATAACGCGATGTCGCTGTTCGCGCTCACGAAAGATGACTTTTTGTCGCTCGAGGGCTTCGCGGACGTCAGTGCCCAAAAATCCTTTGACGAAATCCAGCGCCGAAAAACAGTTGTGTTGCATCGGTTTATCACGGCGCTTGGCATTGAGCATGTCGGTTCAGAGACAGCACTTCGGCTCGCCGATCACTTTTTGACGCTCGATGATTTCTTGCGTGCGGGCCGTGAGACACTGCTCGCGGTACAAGATGTCGGTCCCGTGGTCGCCGATTCGATTTTAAAATACCTTGCGTCGAGTCGCCATCGCCACGAAATCGCCGAGTTCCAACAGCATGGCGGCAAAGTCCTCGATCATCCAAAGCGTGGCGGCGCATTGCACGGGCGCACGTTTGTGTTGACGGGTGTGCTTCAGCATATGTCGCGACTTGAAGCGAAAGCCGCCATTGAGGCATTGGGGGGCAGCGTTTCATCCTCCGTCAGCGTCAAAACGGATTTTGTGGTTGTAGGGGAAACACCCGGCTCCAAAGAAGCGCGCGCGAAGGCATTGGGCGTGCGTTGTTTGAACGAGCGGGAGTTTTTCGATATGATCGGCGCGGAATTATGAGTGACATAACCCCAATCGAGACGCTCTCAACGCTTGCGTCGTTGAAGATTTCTGGATATTACCACGCAAAAATGAGCGAAGATATTCGTGCGATTTTAGCGTACGTGGCGCAGATTCAAAAAGTTGAGGTAGGAAATTCATTTGCTTTAGGGAGGTTGGTGGGCGAGGAGAGCATGCGTGTGGACGTGGTTGCGGCCTGTTCACAAAAAACACGCGAAGGCATCGTTGCGCAATTTCCGCGGCGCTCGAAAGACGGACTTTTGGAGGCGTACGCTACGGTTGTGCGCGATCTCTAACGGATGCCACATGACGGTTGCAGAAATTCAAAAGCATCTCGCAGATGGCTCGATGACAGCTCGCAATGTCGTGGACGGGTATTTGGCGCGCATCGAAGAGAAAGATCAGTCGATTGGCGCCTTTTTGGAAGTGTATTCGGCCGATGCACGGATGGAAGCAGACCGCGTTGACGCGGCGCGCAGGCAGGGCGAACCGCTCGGATGTTTGGCGGGTATCCCTGTGGCCGTCAAAGACAACATTGCGCTCAAGGGCAAAACCGTTTCGGCGGGGTCGCGCATTTTGGAGACGTATGTGGCGCCGTACGATGCGCACGTTGTTTCGCGACTCAAGGCGGAGGACGCGATTATCATTGGCCGCACAAACATGGATGAGTTTGCGTGCGGATCGTCCACAGAAACGAGCGCCTACGGCATGACAAAAAACCCCGCGGATCTTGAACGGGTTCCTGGCGGTTCCTCGGGTGGTTCGGCGGCGGCGGTTGCATCCGGCATGGTTCCACTTGCCCTTGGAAGTGATACGGGCGGATCGGTGCGCCAACCGGCTTCGCTGTGCGGTATTGTGGGATTCAAACCAAGTTACGGAAGCGTGTCGCGATACGGATTGCTCGCGATGGCATCTTCGCTCGATCAAATCGGCCCGTTGGCAAGTACGGTTGACGATGCCGCAGCGCTCTATCGCGTCATTGCCGGACGTGATCCGTGTGATGCGACAAGCCACGAGACGGACGCGGCGATTCCGGAATTGGGGATGCCCGACATGAAGGGCATGCGCATCGGCGTCCCAAAACAATTCTTTTCTGATGCGCTCAATAAGGACGTGGCGCGCATCATCGAGGAACGTCTCGATATGTGCGAACGTGCCGGCGCAAAACGCGTGGACTTGGATATTCCGCTGTTGGAGTCCGCGTTGGCGATGTACTACATCGTGATGCCGGCCGAAGTGTCGAGCAATTTGAGCCGCTATGACGGCGTGCAGTATGGATGGCAAGCGCCGGACGTTGAAGGCGTTGCGCGTGTTGAAGAAACGCGCGAGCAGGGGTTTGGCGATGAGGTGAAGCGGCGCATTCTCACGGGGACGTTTGTGTTGTCCGCGGGGTATGTCGACGCGTTTTACAACCGCGCAGTGGCGGCGCGCGCCGCGCTCGAGGCCGCGCTTGCAGACACGTTTCGTCTTGCCGACTGCATCGTTGGGCCAACGAGTCCCACGGTTGCCTGGAAATTTGGGGAAAAACTTGACGACCCACTTCAAATGTATCTTTCCGATATCTATACAGTCGTCGCAAACCTTGCGCGCATTCCGGCGCTGTCGATTCCCGCGGGTTCTCTGGAAGGGTTGCCCGTTGGTCTTCAAATCATGTGTCCACACGGGCAAGACGCGCGTGTGTTGGACATCGGACGCTGGTTTGAGCAACACGTATGATCACGTGCATCGGTCTTTTGTTGATTACGCTTGGATCGATTGTAATCGTGGTTCTAAGTTTTTTGGTCATCAAAAAGCACGTTCGCACGTTCTCACTGCGTGTGCGCTCCGAAGCATTGGATCGTGAGGCCGTGTTGCGAAGTCTTGAAAACATTGAAGGGCTTTTGAAGGCGCCAACGGAAATGGCGCGCAAAGTCGCCGTGCGCGAGGCAGACAAGCTCCTGGATTACGTTCTCAAAATGTATGGTGTTGAAGGGGCGACGATGTCGGAGCGCATGCAAAACGTAGCGCGTTTGCATCGCGATTTGCGTGAAGTTGTGCGTGTGCGCGGTCGCGTGGTGAAAGAAGCCGAAGACGCGATGGGTCGCCTTTCCGAATCGGAAGCCGCCGAGGCCGTTCATCGATACAAACGGGCGTTGAGAGCGTTAAACGCATTATGATTCCGTATTTTCAAATTACGACGTTTTGGATCGGGCCCATTCCGATTCAGGCATGGGGGACGTTGGTGGCCACAGGCATATTGGTGGGGTTGTATGTGGCCGTTCGTCGCGCAAAAAAGTTGGGATTGGATGCCAAACTTATCATGGACGCGTCGTTTTGGATTGTGGTTGCGGCGATGGTTGGCGCGCGTCTTGGAACCGTGCTCTTTTATGATTTGCCATTTTATGCGTCGCATCCTTTGGAAATCCTTGCCATTTGGCACGGGGGATTCTCGAGCGTTGGAGGGTTTTTTGGAGC
>CAZDJC010000055.1:0-4390 GCA_964505655.1 uncultured Gammaproteobacteria bacterium | reverse complement strand
TGTGCCCACTTCAAAAATCGCCGCAAATAAAAGTCATAATTGCGAATGGTTTGCGTTGACCGCCCTTTCTCAAGTTCAGCGTACTCAAGAAAATCTGTCAGCAATTTTTCAATGGGGGTTTGCGACATACAGTTCTCATCCTCATTATACGACGCAAATCATTGTGACAACATCTTTCGCTGTTGAAAGGTACGGACACTGGAGGCGTCCCTTGACGGTTCAACGTGTCTTTGCTATTGTATTTCCAGCTAATTCCAAGACGTGCCTCTTGGACTACCGATGCTCCGTCGGTATTCTCGGTCTCACGCCTCAGGCTAAACACCTATGTTGAGTAAGCGCCAAAAGGAGAACATTATTGTTAAACATGCGACGCACAAGAGCGACACGGGCTCTCCGCAAGTGCAGGTCGCGATTTTAACGGCCGAGATTGCCCAGTTAACGGGACATCTCCGCTCGCACAAAAAGGATCACTCGTCACGCCGCGGACTTTTGCGAAAAGTCAACGAACGTCGCCGTCTTCTCAAATACCTTGAACGGGAAGATGCGCGCGCTTGGAAAAATCTCAAGGAGGAGCTGAAGTTAAAATAGTCCTTGATTTTTCAGGTTTTTTGCGAATGGCGTCGGCCTGAACGCCTTGTTCGTTTTTCAAAATTCATTATTTTATGTCATTAACTATCGATACGAAGCATCAGCGCGTCGGGATTTTCATCGACGTGCAAAACATGTATTACAGTGCGAGAAACTTATTTGACCGAAAGGTAAATTTCGGTAATGTTGTGAAGAAGCTCCTTGGAGATCGTCAACTTATCCGTGCAATCGCCTATGTCGTCAGCACAAAAACAGGCGAAAACAAGCCATTTTTCGATGCGCTCATTGGAATGGGCATTGAAACAAAGGAAAAAGAGCTTAAAGAGTACTTTGGCGGAGCCAAAAAAGCCGACTGGGACGTAGGAATCGCGGTAGACGCGATTCGCATTGCAGACAACCTCGACGTGATTATCATCGTGTCGGGGGATGGCGACTTTATTCCGCTCATTCAATACCTCCAACACAAGGGAAAAATTGTAGAAGTCGGCTCATTCCGCGAGACAACGTCGACGCAGCTCGTGGAGGCCATTGGGCGCGAATGCTATACAAACTTGTCTGAGCAAAAGCGCAGTTTTTTACTCAACGACCGCCCAACAAATCACACGGCACCACGCGCGGCGTCAAAAGAGCCAGAGTCAAAAAACACATCAAACGGAGGCGATCACGATGATTTGTCTCCAAACGAACGAGCGCTTAATTACTAACGTCATCGTTCGACCCCAGGCCAATTGGCCCAGGGTCGGTCGACGACCGAATTAATCACGCGTCTGGCGAAAAGACACGAAGACCTCGAAGACGTCTGACGTCTGGAGCTCTTGAGTCTTTCCACCAGCGCCAACAATGTTCCTATGAAAGCACAACGTTTTTCGATTGAGTGGGAGGGAAAAACACTCATTATCGAAACAGGCCGTCTCGCCCTACAGGCGGACGCATCATGCACCGTTCAAATTGGAGATACGGTTGTTTTAGCAACAGCCGTCATGTCAAAAGACGCGCGTCCAGATCTCGGATTCTTCCCGCTCATGGTTGACTACGAGGAAAAGTATTCGGCCGCAGGCAAAATCAAAGGTTCCCGTTTCATTAAAACCGAAGGACGCCCTTCAGATGAGGCAGTTCTCACAAGCCGCATGATCGATCGCACCGTGCGCCCGCTGTTTGCACAGGATTTACGCAACGAAATTCAGGTCATTTGTAATGTCTTGTCATTCGACGGAGAAAACGACGCGGATGTTGCAGCGCTTATCGGCGCAGCGACCGTGTTGCATATGTCCAGAATCCCGTGGAATGGGCCAGTTGCTGGCGTGCGTGTTGGCCGAGTTAACGGAGAGTGGGTCATCAACCCAACATACAAAGAGCGTGAGTTAAGCGACATGGACCTGGTTGTCTGCGGAACGGAGGACAAGCTCATTATGATGGAAGCAGGCGCAGTAATCGTTCCAGACAACGAAATCGTCGAAGGAATTGCGCGTGGACTGAAGTCATTGTCTGCGCCGCTTTCACTTATGAAAAACGTGCGCGATGCCGTTGGAAACGAGAAGACAGCGCTGTCCATTGACAAGACGCTGGCTCAAGCACGCTCACATGTTGAATTGCTCGCGCGCGCATTTATTGATGCAAAAGTTGAGGAACGGTTTTTCTCGGTTCCCCTTGCGACAAAGCAAGAACGCGAGGCGGCAAAATCGCTCATCTCAAAGGAATTGGGCGTGTATCTCGCAGAGCAAGGGGTTGTAGAAGAGCACGTGCATTTCGGCACAAGCCTTGTATACGACGAGGTGCAAGCTGCAATTTCGCGCGCTATTTTGGAGCAAGGTCGCCGCGTAGATGGGCGCGGGCTTGAGGATATTCGCGCGTTGCACGCCGACGTCAGCATCTTGCCTCGCACGCACGGTTCGGGATTGTTTATGCGTGGCGAAACGCAGGTGTTGTCTACGGCAACGCTCGCAGGCCCAAGCGCGGAGCAGATCATCGACACCATGGAACTCGATGTAAAAAAGCGCTACATTCATCACTATTCATTTCCTCCCTATAGTGTTGGGGAAGTCAAACCGCTTCGAGGTCCCGGACGCCGCGAGATAGGGCACGGAGCGCTCGCCGAAAAGGCGCTTGTCCCCGTCATGCCAGACAAAGATGCGTTTCCGTATGTCGTCCGCGTTGTGTCCGAAACACTTGGCTCCAATGGATCAAGCTCCATGGCGTCAACATGCGGTTCAACCCTCGCTCTCATGGACGCAGGTGTTCCCATCAAAGCGCCCGTTGCCGGAGTTGCCATTGGGCTCGCATCGTCTCCCGATATGAAAAAATGGAAAGTCATTACAGATTTGCAGGATTTGGAGGACGGAGAAGGCGGAATGGACTTCAAAATTACTGGAACTGACACAGGTGTTACGGCGGTTCAGCTCGATACAAAAACAATCGGACTCCCCATGGACCTTGTGCGCGAGGCGTTTCGACAGGCCAAACAAGGCCGCTTGCAGGTTCTTGAAGTCATGGGTTCCGCAATCGCAAGTCCACGCGCAGAATTATCGCGCTTCGCTCCCCGCATTGAGAGTTTGCGCATTAAACCAGAGAAAATTCGCGAAGTTATTGGCCCGGGAGGAAAGATCATCAATGAAATTATCGATAAAACTGGTGTTGAGATTGATATCGAAGATGACGGACTCGTCATGGTCACGTCAACATCCGCAGACGGCATGAAGCAAGCCATGGAATGGATTTTGCGCATTGTGACAGATCCGGAAGTTGGCCATGAATACAAAGGAAAAGTCACACGCATCATGGATTTTGGTGCGTTCGTGGAAATTCTACCCGGAAAAGAAGGGCTCGTGCACATTTCGGAGATGGCGCCATTCCGCGTGAATAAAGTGACGGATGTTGTAAAAGAAGGCGATGAAGTGTTCGTGAAGCTCACGGAAATCGACTCAATGGGCCGAACGAACCTTTCGATGTCAAAAGCCAAGGGAAATGACCAACTTTACGCAAAGCTCCCTCGCCATACGCCGTCATCTTCTGATGAACGACGGCCATCACGCCCCCCGCATGGAAAGTTCAATGCTCGCGGCGGTGGCAGTCGGCGCCCTCCCACACGCTCAAAGTCATGAGAAGTAGCTCCGTAAACCATTCAAACATTACAAAACGCGGTTCTTTGAGCCGCGTTATTGTGTTGCTGTTCATTCTGACGATTGGATGGCTCGGGTTGCGCTGGCACACCACCCGACTCCCAGAGAAAACACATGCTTTGTCATTCTCGGCTGACATTCACGAAGACGTCTTCGCAGTTGCAACATTGTATCCAAGTTCTGAACGCTATACATTAATTGATGCTCTTCGAAAAACACTTGATATCTCAAGCAATAACGCTGCAATCGTTATACTGAAAAACGGTGAGATTATTGAAGCCACAAGCACAGATCGGCACAAATTCATCACCAATCAAACGCGCCCATACGGGTGGTTTCTTCCAAACACCATTGGCGTCGCGACATACCGAGATGGAACACATATCGTCTCAAAGAGAATCTCGACCAACCGGAACGGGCGGCTTGCAATACACACGTCAAAAACAACCACGATAAGCGAATTGTGGCCAACTGCTTTTACTGAAGGCGCAGTATTGGATTGCAGTGTATCAGCGTGCTCAACTCCATGGCCAACATCAGAGGAATTGTCACTTTCGTTTCTTGATGGCGCGACAATCTTTATGCAAAATGACTCGGTTCTTCTGCGAGCTCCAAAGGCAATGTCAGCTGACGTGATCGAATTCGCTAAGTTCAGCCAGGCACGAAGGATTCCATCTCAAAGAACA
>CAZDJC010000054.1:0-4482 GCA_964505655.1 uncultured Gammaproteobacteria bacterium | reverse complement strand
CCAAAAGGATCGATTCTCGACGTTGAACACGAAGCGGAAGTGGCGCGCATGGTGCAAGATTTAGAAACGAGCGGGCTCAAGGCGCCGCGAACACTCGAAAATCCAAAGATTGATGAAATCCAGCGAAAACTTTCGCTTGTGTTTCCATCGACGGAATTGCAAAAACGATTTCGTGTACTTATGGGATCGCGGTTGTCGGGTGTCAGAAGCGAAGAAGATTTTCGCAAAGGACTTGCACGCCCCGTAGACAAAGGAGGCCTTGCGTTTGATACGCACACCATCGAACGCGTACTCGAGGGCATCGAAGGGTATCGCGATGACAAGCAACGCACAGCCGCGGCGCGTGTCGAAAAAGAAAAAGTTGAGTACATTGCCGCGCGCACAGAAAAGTATCGCACGGCTTCTGTCACAACCCCAACACAACCTCTCGCGGCGCCAACGATTCCCGAAGCACCACGGGCGCCGGTTGCTGCAACAAACGCCCTCAATGCTCGCAAGCCTGTCGTGGACATTACGCGTCTGCGTAAACTTGTGGGCCCCATCGAAGAGTTGAACCGCATGACGCTCGACGACTTTCGCCGGATTCCGGGCACACTCGATCACGTCTTTCAAAATATTCTCGAAGACATTGATCAAATCGGTGCGCACGATCCGGGACAACGCATCAAGGCTGTCGAGGCGTGGCGCCAAAATTCACTCGTGGCGTATTACCAAGCGGTTTTGTCACGCGCGCTGCAGTTGGGCGTCCCGGTTGCGGATATTCTTTTGAAGCCCGAGCACAACCCAAAGCGCATGACCGATGATGAATTCGTCGCGATTCGGCGTCTCAACGCCGCGCTGCGTTACTGAACGCGAGCGCGATGATATAATGCCATAGCGCGAGGAATTACTATGCCCGATCAATTCGTCGTTCCACAGTTTTTGGATGTTGAAAGCAAGATCATCGGCCCCATCACGGTGCGCCAATTTGTGATTTTGCTTACGACGGGGTTGTTCAGCATGGTGTTTTTCCGCTTGTTCGATTTCGTCCTCTTTTTACTCCTGTCGATTCCACTGCTTGCGGTCGCGATTGTTGTGGCATTTGTGCGCATCAATGGCCAGCCGTTTCACTATTTCATGATCAACATCATCCAGTCGTTCAAACGTCCATCTTTGCGTGTGTGGAATAAGAATCGCACGGACGCCGAACTGCGCGCGTACATCACGAAGCCGCCAGCGCCTCCCGCACCACCCTCCCTCATCAAAAAGCCGCTCACGGGTAGCCGATTGCGCGATCTTTCGCTTGTCGTGAACACGGGCGGCATGTATGTGCCAGATGACGCACAAACAAAACCGTAGATTATGGCAACGAAAGCACAATCCAAAGGACCGTCCACGCAAAAGTATCTTGACATCAGCCAAGTGCGTGACGATGTTGCGGTGATGAAAGACGGGACGATGCGTGCGGTGGTGCTTGTCTCAAGCATCAACTTTGCGCTCAAGTCCGAGGACGAACAACAGGGCGTGATTCAAGCATACATGCAGTTTTTGAACGGGCTCGAATCGCCGATTCAAGTCGTGATTCAGTCGCGCAACATGAATATCGACGAGTATGTGTCGCGCATGCGCCAAGCGGAACGCGAACTCAAAAACGAATTGTTGCGCACGCAGATGCAGGACTACATTCAGTTCGTGCACGATCTTGTGGAGGGTGGCGAAATCATGAGCAAACGTTTCTATCTCGTGATTCCGTATGCGCACTCGGCAAAGCAAAAGAAGGGGTTTTTCTCACGGTTGCGCGAAACGCTTTCGCCGGCACTCAAGATCACACTCAACGAAAGTGAGTTTCAGCGACGCTTGCAGAAATTGGAATTGCAAGTGAGCCACGTTGTTGGCGGCTTGAACAGCATGGGACTCTCGGCGGTGCGTCTCGACACACAGGGTTTGATCGAGCTTATGTACAACTCGTATAACCCGCTTTTGTCTTCCATACAGCCCATTGGAGACGTCAGCGAATCGCAAATTGAAACCGCGTATGGCTTTTGAAAAACACATCGAAGGATTTGAAAAAGAGAAGCAGAAAAAGGCCAAAACACCTGCGCCATCTTTGACGTCTGCCTCTGCCCCGCAGAAACCGTCGGCGCTATCATCGAAACGCGTCACTGAAGCAGAAGAAAAACGCAAACAGCGCGAAACGGTCACGCAACTGTTGCAAGAAGAGCGCATCTATCAACGCGGCGTGGCCTCGATCCGCGATCTCATTGCGCCAGCGTCTTTGCAAGTCAATCCGAGTTTCTTGCGTTTGGCCGATAGCTATGTGCGCACACTTTTTGTTGTGTCGTACCCGCGCTATTTAGGTGTGGGATGGGCCTCGCCCATCATTAACTTCAACTGGACGCTCGACATCTCCATGTATTTCTACCCTGTGGATGCGGCGGTGATTTTGAAACAGCTCAAGAAAAAAGTGGGAGAAGTGGAAGCACAATTGTCCTTGGATCGCGAAAAGGGAAAGCCGCGCGATCCGTTGCGCGAAACGGCGCTGCAAGATATGGAGCGTTTGCGCGATGACCTAACGCAAGGCGTCGAGCACTTTTTCCAATTTGCGTTTTATGTGACGGTGTTTGCGAAGGATAAAGAAGAGCTTGAACGTGTCACGGAAGATTTGGAATCGATTTTCGGTTCGCGGCTCATCCATACAAAAAAGGGCTTCTACCAAACGGAACAAGGATTCAATGCGACGCTCCCGCTTGCAAACGACGAATTGCAGATTACGTTCAACATGAGCACGAGCCCGATTGCCTCGAGTTTTCCGTTCACATCCTCGGAGCTTACGAGCGACAACGGCATTCTCTACGGCATCAACCGCCACAACAACAGCTTGGTGCTGTTTGACCGGTTTAGTTTGCAAAATGCCAATGCGGTTGTGTTCGCAACCTCCGGCGCCGGAAAAAGTTATGCGGTGAAGCTCGAGATCATCCGCTCGATGATGATTGGCGTAGACGTGATTGTCATCGATCCGGAGATGGAATACAAAACGCTTAGCGATGCCGTGGGCGGCACGTATATCAACGTGTCGTTATCGTCCGAGAGCAAGATCAATCCATTTGACATTCCCCGCGCCGTTTCAACCGATCAACAGGTGGATGATTTGATTCGTTCGGCGGTTATTACACTCAAGGGGTTATTGCGCATCATGATCGGAAAACCGCAAGGTGAGGCGGGCATTGTCGGATTCACACCGGAGGAAGATGCGCTGTTGGATCGCGGTATTTTAGAAGCGTACGCCAAAAAGGACATCACGCCGGAGGCGGATCTCTCGCATGTGGAGCCGCCTGTGATTGCGGATTTGCAGCAAATTCTCGAAGGCATGACGGGTGCCGAGGACTTGGTGGAGCGTCTCAAAAAATACACAGAAGGAACGTTTTCAGGATTGTTTAATTCACCGACGACTGTCCAGACGAACAATCAGCTTGTCATTTTCTCGGTGCGTGATTTAGAAGACGAACTGCGTCCGATGGCCATCTACAATATCATTACCTACATTTGGAACGTGGTGCGATCGTCTCGCAAGAAGCGTATTTTGGTGGTGGATGAGGCGTGGTGGCTGATGCAACACGAGGATTCGGCGAAGTTTATTTTTGGCATCGTCAAGCGTGGACGCAAATACTTTTTGGGCGTCACAACGATTACACAAGACGTGAATGACTTTTTGACGTCGCCCTACGGTCAGGCGATTGTGACAAACTCGAGTTTGCAGTTGTTGCTACGCCAATCCCCGGCATCTGCGGATCTTGTACAGCGCACGTTCAATCTGACGGATGCGGAAAAGTATTTGCTCTTGGAGTCGGGCGTGGGACAGGGAATCTTTTTCGCGGGGAATAAACACGCGGCCATCCAAGTTGTGGCAAGTTACGCGGAGGATCAGCTCGTGACGACGAATCCGCAACAGTTGTTGGAATTGGAATCCGAGCGCCGCGCGTTTGAGCAAAAACTCGCGGAAGATCAGGCGGCGAAGGCGGGCGTCTCGGACGAAGAAGGCGCGCGCGCGGACATTCTTGACAAAACGCGTGTCGCTGGTGAGGCCTTAAAGGAGCAGTTACAATAATGGTTCAGTGACTTATATGCTTTCGTCTCAAGAAAAACGCGGGTTCGTTGTTGCGATTATTGTCTTGGGATTATTGGCGATTGCGCTTGTGTTGTGGTTGTTGTTTTTCCGTGGAGCGTCGCGTGACGGTCGTTTGACGCCGATTCCGGAAGAGGAACGCCCTTCACAGGAAGTTGTGGAGGAGGAGACACCTCTGCCCGCAGTGATTACGCCCGCTGCTGCCCACGTGCGTACGGTGTCCATCAATTTCACGGAGCGCTTTGGAACGTATTCTACAGATGTACCATACGCCAACTACGAAGACGTCCGCGATCTCGTTACGCCGGTTTTTTACGTGTCACTCCAGCGGTTGCCGGATGCAAATCAAGCGGGATATCGCGGTGTGACGTCGCGCGTGT
>CAZDJC010000053.1:1155-4536 GCA_964505655.1 uncultured Gammaproteobacteria bacterium | reverse complement strand
ATCCGCAACTCCAACAAAAAGGCAAACGGGTGGCAGACGATGACGCAAGTGCTCGAAAAGTCACTCAATACAGGGATGATCTTTGTGATGCGACAAATGGGTGGCGAACAAATGGCTCGCTATGTGCGCGAGTATGGATTTGGGGAGAAGACGGGAGTGACGCTCGATACCGAAGTTTCTGGGGACACAAGCGCGCTTGATCGCAATGGCGAAATCTATTTTGCAACGAGTTCCTATGGACAAGGAATCACGGTCACCGTCTTGCAACTTGCTGCGGCGTACGGGGCCATCGCGAACGCCGGAACCTATATCCAACCACATATTGTGGAGGAAATTCGCCGCGCAGAGGGCGACAGGGAACATGTGACATGGGATACGCGCCAAGTCACCTCGCCCAAGGCCGCGCAGCTGATTTCCGCCATGTTGGTGTCGGTCGTTGAGCACGGGCACTCCAAAACGGCGGCAGTCCCCGGGTATTACATGGCGGGAAAAACGGGCACGGCGCAGGTTCCACGCGACGATGGTGCGGGGTACAAGCCGGACGAAACCATTGCAACGTTTGCGGGTTTTGGTCCGGCAGATGATCCGCGGTTCGTGATTGTCATTAGACTTAATCATCCGCGCACCTCTCCGTGGGCAGACGCCACAGCCGCGCCTGCATTTGGGGAGTTGGCTCGCTTCTTGTTACAATATTATTCAATACCACCAGAGCGATGAAAAAACTTCTCGCGCATCTTTTGAAACGATTGGCACAGCGCACGATCGCGGCATATCAACCGCGCGTCATTGGCATTACGGGATCGGTAGGGAAAACGTCCACCAAACAGGCAACGGGCGCCGCATTGGGTGAGCATCTCGCCGTGCGTGTCGCGGCGGGGAACTACAACAACGAACTGGGACTTCCGCTTGCGATTTTAGGGGAAACAGCGCGCGGACGCTCCCCATTTGGTTGGATGGGCGTTGTGTGGCGTGGCACGTGTCTTGCGCGCGGTAGACGCGCAGACTACCCGCGCGTGCTCGTGCTTGAGTACGGCGCCGATCGCAAAGGAGATATTGGCCATCTTACGAGTATTGTGCGACCGCATGTGGCGGTTGTGACGGCCGTGTCTCCGGCACACACGGAATTTTTTGGGACACTAGAGGATGTGGCACAGGAAAAAGCGGGACTCATTCGCGCGCTTGCACAAGACGGCGTTGCCGTCTTAAACGCAGACGATGACCGCGTCATGGCGATGCGCCATATCACGCCTGGAGCCGTTGTCACGTTTGGTTTGCATGCGGGCTCTGACATCTATATCGACAACGTGCGAATGGATTTTCACACGCACACGGAACAGGTTGTAACGGAAATCTTTGTAACGCTCCGTGCGGTATTACATGCAGGCGATGCCGTGGCTGACATCACGCTTCACAATGTTGTAGGCGATGCGCATCTGTATTCTATCGTGGGTGGTGTAGCGGCCGCTCTGCAGACGGGCATTTCCCTTGAAGAGGCCGCAAAAAACATTTCGCGTTACGAACCGATGCCCGGGCGCATGAAACTTCTCTCTGGTATCAAGCGTACGCTGCTTCTGGACGATTCGTACAACGCGTCTCCTGCATCTGTGCACGCGGCGCTTGACGTGGTGTCTTCCATGGCGCTCGCTGGTGAGGCAAAACGCATTGTGGCGTTGGGCAGTATGCGTGAACTCGGGCGGTATGCGCAGGTTGAGCATGAAAACGTGGGGCGACATGTGGCAAGTTCGCCCGTTGATTTGCTTGTGACGGTTGGCGAAGAAGCGCGCGATATTGCTCGTGGCGCGCTTCAAAGCGGTTTTCCGCAGTCGTCTGTGTTCACCTATGCAAAGTCGGAGGAGGCGGGACGTTTTATCCAGTCTCGCATGGGACAGGGCGACGTTGTTTTGATTAAGGGCTCACAGGCCGCGCGCATGGAAAAAATTACAAAGGAGATTATGGCCGATCCTCTAAAGGCGCCAAGCCTTCTCGTGCGGCAAACGTCGGCATGGCTTGATTGAATATGGCGAAGGAATTTGGCAGTTCATTCATGAGTGAATTCCACGGCAATAAGGACGTGAGCGGGGATTCAATTACACAGGAGCGTCCAGAGTCAAAAGAGCTGGAACATGATGTTGACGATACGCGCGACGTGCCCGCCATCCCACAGGACACAACACGGATTCCGGACGCGCCAAAACAGCGCACACAGGTCGATTCCGCACATGCGGCGACGCCAAAGGAAGAACACCCCGTGGCTCAAGAGACGTCTCCCATAGACCCAAACCCTCTTCAACATGTACGCACGTCTTCCGTGCGGCGTTTGGGCGTTCGCACCGTGGAAAGCATCACGAAGAAAGAACAAAGTGGGGAAGAAATCACGACCGTTGTAGAACATGTAGAAGGCGTGGACGGACTGCGCATGGGGAAGTATACATTCCATGAATCGGCGTTTTTGGGGCGGGGCGCCTATGGGGAAGTGATTCGCGTGCGCGCCGAAGAGGACAACGATATCGCCAAACAGTTTTATCCGAATCATGTCGGGCGGCCGATGGTGTTAAAACTTGTCCGTGAGACCATCGGCGGGAAGCGTGACATGGGCGAATTCATCAACCACGAAGTTCGAGCAACACGCATGGCAGATCTCCTCGTTGATGTCGAGCGATTCAACATTGAAGAGACCAAAGAAGCTCGTATCGGGATGTTGCTTGAATATGTGCCAAGCGTTCCGCTGTACGAATTTGGCGCGGACGCTGACGCGGAAAATGTAAGTAAAGAGGAACACAAGCAAAAGGAGTTTGACTTGCTCGTCGCGATGCACGCGGTGTCCAAACAGCTTGAAGCACTGCATAAAGATGGATACGTGCATCTTGACATCAAGCGCGACAACATTCGCGTAGATGCTGTCCTGCCACATCGGTCGCGCGCCGTGGATATGGGACTCGCGCGCCCAGTCAACGATGCGCGGCGCGAGGACGGAACAGTGGTTGGAACGCCAACCTACATGTTTCCGGATTATATTGGCGACCCCAGACGCAAAATAGATGCGCGCATGCGGGACCTATACGCCCTTGGTATTTCGTTTGGATTGTCGTTTGGGTATCTGCAGGAGCGTGAGGATGTTGAGAAAGACAGCGATGGCTTCAAGGATATCCAAGACCTTATGGAGCGTGCGCGCGATGGGCGGCTCTACGAAATGACGAGAGCGCCTCGCGAAGGCACGGTTGAGCGGCGCATTTGGGAGTTGTGTCAGGCCATGGTGCGTCCAAAGGACTCCACCTATACGCGATGGAAAAATTGGGGCAAATGGCGCCACGGCGAAGGGATGTCGATGGAAACAGTCATCGCGGAGTTGGAAGAGACGATAGAGGAGTACGCGAACAGCTA
>CAZDJC010000053.1:0-1145 GCA_964505655.1 uncultured Gammaproteobacteria bacterium | reverse complement strand
GACGAATTGGCGTTTGTTGAAGAACAGGACAAAAAAACGTTGGATGAAATCCGCGAGGAAGATGAGCAACAAGATGATGTCTATCGCTCTACGGTTACGCAACGAGAACTTGCCAATATGCACGAGGAGGAGCGCATGGCTTCCAGAAACGCTGCGGAGGAAGCGTATGCCGAATTGTTCTTTCGCTTTGATCAATGCACAGATCTGCTGCCCAAAGACGTTGAGGATGACGTGCGCGCGACCATTGTGCGTGTGATGCAAAATAGAAGGGAAGCGCGCGACTATGCGGATTGGGATGTTGTGGCGATTGAGGCGTTGGAGGCTGTCGCAGTGCTAAAAGAGTATCTGATGGAAGCACAAGAGCAGAAACAGCCGCGCGTTGCATAGCGTAAAATAAAGTGAGTCCTATGTTCGGGACCCACGAAGATGTTCGACACGGGAAAGAATGTTGCTAGATGGCGGCGTTGGCACGGACGCAGACGTTTGAAGCGCACGCACATTGCGTGTAACTTGCGGTGACCGCTTCAGATTGTCTGCGGGAGGACAAGCGCGGTTGTCTTTTTGTTGGTGCGTGAGGTTCTCGTCCACGCGCACCACGATGCTTCGGATGCCGCCGGCGTTGAAAAGCGCGGAGCATGTGTCACATCGAAACACGTCCACCCACTCATAACGGCGCTTACACTGCGCAGAAGTCATGCGTGTCCCGCAGTGAAGACAGAATTTCTCACGTGGGTTGTATGTTTGTTCGCACGTGGGTTTGCTGCACAAGCGCAAGAGTTGCCACTTCAGCGAGCTTGCGCTCATGCTCTCCGGGCGCTCGATGGCCCCACCGCATATGATGCAGAATTTGTGCTCAAAGAGTTGATTACGAAGCCGCTCAATGGCGTACTGAATCGCAGACGGTTTTCCCGATATATATCCTTCGAGGAGAAACGTGCGTGCGAGCGCGCTCAAATGCTCTTGATCGGGGAACGTGTAGATGTCGGCCATGACACTTCGTAGATCGTATAGAAAAGCCACGGAGTGTGTCAATGTTTGAAATGGAAAACATTAATGGTGTTCTGCCGCCTTTCGTTCTGTCTGTAGCGTGACCCACTGTTCGATGAACTGTAGTCCAAGCTCTGGATTACGATCGACAAGCTCTC
>CAZDJC010000052.1:0-4619 GCA_964505655.1 uncultured Gammaproteobacteria bacterium | reverse complement strand
GGGTTGCCGTTGTTTTGTGCATAAGCTATTGGTCTGTTGAAAAACGGAAGCGGCGTGTGGCGTAAGGATGCATAGTTCTATTCTTGTCTTGCCGCGTAGCGCTTCGTATGCTACATTTCCCGCATTGTGCGGGAATAGCTCAGTGGTAGAGCGCCTCCTTGCCAAGGAGGAGGTCGCGGGTTCGATCCCCGTTTCCCGCTCCATGTAAATAACTCTGACGCTTGTCAGAGTTATTTACATGCAATGAGAGGAGTGCAAATGACAAAAATGAACTTGTGAGAAGCGTCCATTCCTTTTCATCACATACGACAGAAATGATGTTTTGAAAAACAACAAGCGGATTAAGGCCGCTTGTAAGTAAGAAGGAGGAAGGATTTGATGCGACGGCAGTGCAGGCGCGCGCGACACGCCACGGTCATTTTTTTGGCTCGCCGTTTATTGTCGCCCACGGGCTATAGCACTGGATCGCGAGGAAGTGATCAACGCTCCACGCTATCCAACGCGACCGCGCATTGACCAGTCACCTCGATGAGGCTGAGGAGGTGGTGAGGGCAATTCCACCCGAGTCCGGTTGGTTGTTCCTTCTTCAAGGTTGCCGGCGTTTTCATTCGTGAAGAGGCCTAGGATCGCTTCACGAACGTCCAGCGCCACCGCCGCATCAAGGGCACACTAGCACTGGTCTATAAGGGGGTCAAGTCTTGGCCAGACGCTCTGTATTCGTTATGATGTGCGTACTTATTTCTGACCCTGAATCTCCCAACCTTCAATCTCCAAATTTATGCTCATGTCCAAACGTTTTCCTAAGACGCGACGCGACTCAGGGGGTGACCTCACCCGTGCGCACGCGCTTTTAATTCAGGCAGGACTTATTCGGCAAGTGAGCCCTGGCATTTGGACGCTCATGCCGGATGGGTGGCGCGTGTTGCAAAACATTCACGGCGTGATCTTTGAAATGATGGAGGCAGCCGGTGTGCAAAACGTGCAGCTGCCGATTTTGCAGCCGCGCGAAATTTGGGAGCAGACGGGACGTTGGAAAAAATACGTGGAGACAAAAACCATGTTCACAACGCAGGAGTACCACTACGATGCGCAGTATGGTTTGGCGCCGACGGCCGAGGAAGCCGTCTCGTTTATCGCGGCAACGAACATTGAGTCGTGGCGCGACCTCCCCGTCATCATGCACCAGATTGGCCCAAAGTTCCGCGATGAGATTCGACCGCGGCTCGGATTATTGCGCGGACGCGAATTTTATATGTCGGATGCCTACTCATTTGATCGCGATGCGGAAGGAATGAAAGCATCATACGAAGTGATGAAAGAATTGTATGCGAAAATTTTTGCGCGCCTCGGACTCACGCGTGTGCGCGCCGTCGAAGCGGACTCGGGCGACATCGGCGGGAAGGGGTCAGTGGAATATATGGCATTGAGTGAGGAGGTTGGAGAGGATACACTTCTTGCGTGCGACGAATGTGGCTTTGGAGCCAACAAGGAAGTTGGTGCGGGAGACGTTGGCGCCGTTTGCCATGTATGTGGAATCGGAGTATTCACGGGATTACGCGGTATTGAAATCGGGCACGTGTTTCAGCTTCAACAGACATATGCGAAGCCGATGAAGGTTGTTTTTCGCGACGAAAAAGATACGGAGCAAATTGCGTGGATGGGCTGTTACGGCATTGGGACATCGCGGTTGATTCAGGCGATTGTTGATCAGAACAATGACGAACACGGTATTGCGTGGCCTGAATCTGTTGCACCATTTGATGTACACATTGTTCCCGTAAACGCGACGGACGACATGCATATGTCGCTTGCGAGACGTATCTATGATGACTGCACGCGTCATGGATTACGCGCGATGCTTGACGATCGAGAAGCGCCAGCCGGCGTAAAGTTTAATGATGCTGACCTGTTGGGATACCCGTATCGGATTACGGCTGGACGTAAGGCAAAAGAAAATATGGTTGAAGTGCGCCACCGCAAAACGGGAACATCAAATGATGTTGTCTCTGGCGACGTTTCAGCGTGGATGAAAGAGGCGTTGGGGAAGTAGCACACTTTACATCAAAAATTAGTCGCCCACATGATGGGCGACTGCAGAGTTAACCGGGGTTGGGCGTGCGTAGGTAGAGGCTACTATGGTGCGCATCACGCTAGCTAGGAGTCATGACTACTCAATTCGCCGAGATTTGTCAATAAAATTAGCCCCCGTTTTCACGGGGGCTGTGAGTATACAGGAGGGCTGTACGATGCGATGGATAACAGGAGGTAGGAACAGCAGACAGGATTCCTCTTCTGCAACCTACAAATACTTTGCTCTCCTGTCAAGACGTCGGAGTCTGTTTTTGCCCACTATGTTTCCAATTCCACGCTTTTTTCCAGCCGAATTCTTTTCCGCGCATCCATGCTTCACGTGTTGCCTCCAAGATGTACTGCGTAAGTGGATCGTGCACCTCATGTGCGACACCGAGTTGTGACAAGTGCGAGACAATGTCTTGTTTTGCGCGCTCTTCTGCAAACACGCGCGGAGTCGTTTTCTCCATATTATGATGTGATTGCGGCGAGAATTTGTTGTCGGCGGTAGTACCAAACAGCACAGCCCACAATTGTGAATAGTGTCGCGAGTGCTAATGACCATGCAATAGTGCGCGTTGGGTTGTGTCTGTCCGTGATGATCCCAGCTGGCACAGGAAGTGGCTCTGCCTCGTCATCTTGCGTTTCAACTTGTGGTGTACGCACAAGAATGTCCTGCTGGTCTCGCGGGAGAATCCGGTAACCGCTCTTTGTCTGACTCACGATGCCTACAATCGTCACATCGTCGCCCACGGAAAACGGCACAATGATTCCTGTCGTATCTTTCACATCAACTCGTGCCGATCCCGTCTCATCTGTCAGTTGATACGCATTTGAGTCTCGCTCCGACACCACTCCTGTGACGCGCACGAGCCATCCTTCCGTTTCTTCGCCGATTGAGGATAGGGCTACATCGTGCGGCGTTGGCGCATCACCCTGCGACAGTATGGTGATATCTTCTGTTGAGCTTGCTTTGAGACGTGCTTCACCATTGCTTTGTGTGAGGACGCCTTTGACGCGAACCAACATCCCGCGAGACAGTTGAGGAAACGCGCCGCTGTATAGGTAGACTTGCACGCCAGAGCCGGCAAGATAAAAGAATTGTTTGCCGAGGATTCCGGGTGCAACAGACACAACCCCCTCTGTTATAAGCGCAGAATTAAGAGCTAGATCACGTATGTTGGCGAGAGTCACGAGTGGTGTTGACGCTGTGTCTACAGGATCGCCTGTTTCTTCAGCCACTGTCGCTGAAACCGACGAATCCGCCTGTTCATCCACTGTATTCGCTGTCGATCCGTCCGCATTTGTGCTGCCTGTTGAAGCAGAATTGTTCGAAGAGACGTCATAATCATTATCTTCTGAAGACACGCTAAATGTCGTTGGTGAGATTTCAAGCACACTTAGAACGGTTGAGTCTTGCGGTTGCGCGTTGGGGTTTGGAAGCCCTGGCGTTGGGGTCAAGACACTCCACCCGATTTGCGTATTGCCAACGCTATCGGGATCATTTGCAATGGGAACTATGGTCACGCCGTTTACCTCAAATGAACCATACGCAATCTCGTCTATGAGGGTGTCGTATGAGTCAAAAAGTTGGATGAGATCCCCGCTGTTGTTCAGCGAACCATTAGGGCTCATCACGACGTGATATCCGTATGGCGGTAACACGCCTTCAAGATTTGTGCGTTTTTGAGAACCCTCCTTTATGTACCAACCAGCAAGTGAAAGCGTTTGATCGGTGTGGTTCAGCAATTCGACCCACTCTTCACTTCCGGATATGGGATCGCTCACAAATTCATTGACGAGCACGTCTCCATAACTACCTCTTGCCGCCGGAGGCGTTATAATTATTGAAGAAGCGGTGTCTGTGACGGCAGGATCTTCCACAACTACTTGTGCGTTTTCATTAAGCGCAGCTGCAGCAATGGGCTGTTCAACAGGAGCTGATGTAGTTACCGCCTCGTTGCACGCGGTTGTTACAGCGTTAGTCTGACTTGGCCCAGAATACTCAATGGCAAAGTCGAGCTTGATGGGCGTTGATTCCGAAACGGTGACGTTAAAGTGATCCGTCTGTACGCTTGCGGCATGCGCGGCAGAACCAGAGAAAACGAGACCGAGCAATAAGAAAACACCAGACAATAATGTGCGCATAGATGCGTGAATTACGAGCGGCGCACAAATCTGGCGAGGAACAGATCCGTATATATAGTTCAGCACGACGCGCGTGCTGTGTCAACCGTGATTCTGTGGAAATAATGTGGATACATTGACGCACGAGAGCGTTATGCTATTCTCGAGCGCAGTTAGGGCAGGTGGTGAAATTGGTAGACACGCATGCCTTAGGAGCATGTGCCGTAAGGTATGAGGGTTCGAGTCCCTCCCTGCCCACCAAGGAATTCGTTCGCCTTTTGGCGAATGAATTCCTTGTGACTAAGGAGGGACGCGAACCCAAAAAGGAGTTTGAGGAAAAACGGAGTTTTTCCTCAAGAGCCCTGCTCTATGGAGGAAGGGGTGACATGGAGTGACGCTATGCGTCACGACATCCAGAGGGG
>CAZDJC010000051.1:4111-4627 GCA_964505655.1 uncultured Gammaproteobacteria bacterium | reverse complement strand
CAACCCCCTGCGCAAACGTCGTCTTCCCCGAACCTAGCACCCCCTCAAGTAGCACAACGCGCGCCGCGATTAATTCCGGGAGCATGTTAGCCGCGAGTGCCTTCATGTCGTCAGAGGATGTAGTGACGTATACGTTCATATCGCTACTCTTCCCACGGTGTCCCAAGCACATGGTTTGGGTCTGCATCCACAATATAGGGATCGGCCGCCACGTCATTACGCTCCAAACGCAGCGCACCGGCCGCGGCAATCATCGCTGCATTATCTGTTGAAAACTGTGTCTCGGGCGCAATGAACGCCGGCATCTGCGAGAAGATTTGACCCATGCGCTCGCGCAACCGCGTGTTTGCCGCAACGCCTCCGCATAACAGAACTGTCGCGGGCGTTGCTCCTCGCGTCGTCAACTCATCCACCGCACGCGCCGCTTTTGAAACGAGCACATCCACTACTGCTTCTTCAAATGCGCGACATACATCCGCTACAAACGCCGCGTCGCGCTTCTCGCTCGGCGTTTCT
>CAZDJC010000051.1:0-4101 GCA_964505655.1 uncultured Gammaproteobacteria bacterium | reverse complement strand
ATAACGCACGGCCGTTTTGAGTCCGGAGAACGACATATCAAGTGACGCGTCGTTGATCATGGGTCTTGGCAACACAAAACGTGCGCTCCCCATTTCCCCCGCCTTGGAAACTGCGGGGCCGCCGGGGTACGGCAACCCCAACTGCGCCGCCGTTTTGTCAAAGGCCTCGCCAACCGCGTCGTCGCGCGTTGCCCCAAGCAACTCAAACACGCCATGTTTTGGCATCCATACAAGCTCCGTGTGACCGCCAGACACAATGAGACAAAGTGCGGGAAGCGCGTCATCGATCTGTTGATGTGACAAGAGCGAGGCATAGATATGGCCCTCGAGATGATCAACCGGCACAAGAGGAACGCGAAGAGACACCGCGAGCACCTTTGCCGTTTCAATACCAACGCGCAGTGACGTAGAAAGTCCCGGGCCCGTCGTGACGGCGATCGCGTCGATGTGATCGCGACAGGCGTCCAATACAGGCGCAAGGATTCTCGGAAGCACGGGCACATGCATGCGCGCCGCAACCTCCGGGATCACGCCGCCAAACTTTTTGTGCGTCGCAATTTGTGACGCCACAACATTTTCCTCCACAACAAAACGCGCGCCGTCGTACGTGACGACGGCAACGGCCGTTTCATCGCAACTTGTTTCGATTCCTAAAATCCGCATGGAAAAAACCTACCACAGAAACCGGTTCGTGCCAAGTAGCGATCAGTCTCTCACCTCCCCACGCACGAGCGAAGACACATTGTTCGCGAACAACGTGTCGAAGCGTCTACTCGGGGTTGACAAAACCTTCGTTTTGCAGTACGTTCAGCTCGCGTTCCCTACATCCTAGGCCATGAAAAACACACTTCCCTTTACACTGTTTTGTCTTTTGGGCGCAACAAGCGCGTGGGCAGATGAGTCCCACATGGTGGTCTACACCGGAGGGACGCAAGCGCAGACGGCCGCGCTCTTGGAAGCGCACGACGTCACAGGGCGGACCTACGAGCCGCTCGAATCGCTTTCGTTCCCTGGCATGAACGGACTTTGGACAATAGGATCCAACACTCAATGGGATTGCACTGCGGCCGCACACGCGGATGTCGTGCAAAAGCTCCTCGACGAGGCGGAGCGTTTCATCTTCGCTCTCGATTACGCGGAGACCCTCGAGAAGATCAACGTCGCCATGGGTCACCTGGCTTGCCGCCCGGTGCACTCGCTCATCGGACGCGCGATGTTTCTGCGCGCTATGGTAGCATGCAACTCGGGAGGCGGTGAGCGCGAACAGCAGTTCTACGGGGATGCAGACCAAACGGTCATGTTCCTCGAGTTCGCAAACGCCGCCGACCCCGCGATCGAGTGGAATCGAGTGTACTCGCCCACGTGCGCCGTTGTTGACGCCATCGGGAATATCGAGACGCTCGACGTCAAAGCGAACTTCGAGTTCGCAAAGACGAAAGCGCAGGAAGCTACCGTCAGTAAGGAAAGCTTCCAGCCGCTCACGCGCTTCATGACGATCGAGTTGGCGATCAATGCTAACGGACACGTCGTGTCACCGTCCATGCTCGAGTTGCGCTGGACGTTGCATGAGCAAGAATACAGCCGCATCGCCATGGTTCACGAGGCGCCGATAACGCTCGTGGACGAAGCTGCGTGGCGGCAGATCATCGCCGAAGGTCCTAGCGACAACGCAACGGCACAAAATGTCATCGTCGAGACGTTCAAGACAAGAGACGTGCTCGCCGTGGACATTGCGGTCTTGAACCGCACACCGCCACTCCTGTACGCGTACTACCCGGGGTCGAAAGACGTCCCGTTCCACGTGTACACACTGGCACCCGCCCAAACGCAAGAGCCCACAAAGGGCGCGTTCGGTGCCGCCGTTGCGTGGCAGTATGCGGGCAATGCCCACTTCGTCGGGCCGCGTCTTGTGGGACGCGTGCGACTCGTGAAAGGACTGCACCTCACCGTGGGTGGCGGCTTGGGAATCAACACCCCCAATACGCCGCACCTGTTCCTCCTCCCAACAGTGGAGGCGGGGGCACAGTACGTGTTCGAGCCATCCCGTGTGCACCCGCACGTGGGCGGCCGAGCCCTCTTCACGTTTAGCAACAACCCCGCAAGCCCGCCTGTTTACGTGGTGGGACTCGCCTGTGGTGGTGTAAGTGTCAAAGTCAGCGACCATCTCCTCGCGCCATTCTTCGAGGCGTGCGGCGGAGGCGGTTCGCTCACCTTCATGACACAAGTTTCCCTTGGAATGCTCTTCCAATAGCCGACCCGCGCATCTCGCCCGGGTCGGTTTCTTATCCACAAGCTCTGTGGATAATTTTGCACACTATAAAATCGCCTTTGCTAAAATGCCGAGAGTTCCCTACAACAGGCACAATCATGCATCCATCAACCGAACTCCTCACCCGTTCGTTTGCGGACATCGTCTCCTTGTTTGTGGGAGACGCACCTGTGCGCGTTCGACTTCGCGCACGGCATTTGCTTGAAACCTTCGAGGGCCACATTGAGGCCATGCTTGAAACGCCGGTCGTTGCCACCCTACGCTCCATGAGCCACCAGGGATTTGCGCCAATGCCTTTCCATCGTGATCTCGGTCGCGCACCCGTTCTCTACAAGGACGTGCCGCCGCTATACACGCGGGGAAACCACTGCAAATACGTAGGCGCGATTGCCTTGGCGCTCGCCGCACACATCAACATGGATGCACACGAGGCGCTCTTGTTTATCCTCTCGGCCACGGGGCACGACATTGGTCACGTGGCGTTTGGACATAAAATGGAATTTGCCATGCAAGTGATTGATCCGTCGTGGAGTCAAGAGCGTCGTGTGGAGGATCTCGTCCGCTGTGATGCGCTCTTGGCGACCGTTCTTGAGCAAGCTCACGTTGCAGAAAAGGCGTTTCTCTCCGTCGTGCGCGAGAAGGGACGTTTGGGTGGACTCCTACGGCTTGTGGATACGGTTGGCTATTCGTTCGTGGACGCCCTCGTGACGGGATTCATGGGGCATCAAGATGAGCGACCGTTTGTCGAACTCGTGCACGCCTTCCTGGAGTCCGTACGAGACGCGACACCCGACGGCTTCATCATGACGCTTGACCCCGAGCCCATCGCACGCGTCTTGACCTTGCGCGCCCTCCTCTACACGGACAACTTCTACAGCTTTTATCCGTGGCGATGTGAGCTGGGACTCCAACTGCTTCTGTACCGTCTGGAGCGATGCGGGTCATTCCGGCGTGCGGACTTTAATCCAGCCGTCTTTGAGAGCGATCGCGCACTGTTTGCGTTTTTAGAGAGCCAAGCCGAGACAACAAATGGGCAGGCACAATACTGCCGCGACCTGCTGAACCTGCCAAACGATGTCACCGAGGCGCGGTTTGTCACGCGTCCCTTTGATCGCGCAGAAGATCTGATCGCGTGGGAACTCGACCAACATCGAGATACCCTCAAAACCGCTATCAGGTTTGAACGAAAGCCGCTCTCCGCCATGGTAAAAACGGCTGTCGTGCTTGTGAACGGCCGCCTCACGATGGTGGGCCCGCTCCCCTACGCCATCCGCGAGGCCCATTGCCCGGCTTTTGCGTCCTGTGTATGGACAGGCACTCCGTAATCCTCAACCCGAAACTTCTCGGGTTGATGTTTTTTGTGACTGATGAAAAGGTTTGTACGAATTTCACGTCATCCAGCCAGAGAAAGACGGCCCGCTTGAGGTACGCTTCATAGACTATCGAGATTATTGAGGCGTTCCTCACGCGTTCGATTCCCCCGTGAGCGCATAAAGAAATGGATCCGTCCAAAGACGGATCCATTTCTTGGTGACCCCTCTAGGGAATCGCCCTCACCTCAAAACGCTCCAGCGTTTTGGGTTCGGGACACGCCTCGCGATGCGTTCTCCTGAACGCATATCGCTCCGGCGGTTCGATTCCTGCGCACATGCCTCAATGGCATGTGCTAGGAGAGCTGACCAGTCAAAAACCCGAGGCACGCTCGGGTTTTTGACTGGTGACCCCTGGGGGAATCTCACGCGCCCTCACGCACGTTCGGGCTTCCATGGGGAAACGGCGTTTCCCCTCTGGATGTCGTGACGCCATGCGTCACTCCATGTCACCCCTTCCTC
>CAZDJC010000050.1:0-4841 GCA_964505655.1 uncultured Gammaproteobacteria bacterium | reverse complement strand
AAAGGGGTGCGGCTCTATGCGTTTACATTCGGTGCGGCATGCCGGTGACTATGAGACCTGTTGTGCGATTGATGCGGTGGTTCAAAAAACACGGACGCGATCTTCCGTGGAGACACACTCATGACCCCTATCGCATTCTTGTGAGCGAAGTGATGTTACAACAGACGCAAGTATCGCGGGCGATTGTTTTTTATTCCGCGTGGCTTACGCATTTCCCTGACTGGAAGACGCTCGCCGTGGCATCAAATGGTGAGGTGCTCAAACAATGGACGGGGCTTGGATACAACAGGCGCGCACTGCAGTTGCGAGACGCGGCGCGCTTTATTGTTCAACACGGAGTGCCCATGCATGAGAGCGAATGGCGCGCGATCAAAGGGATCGGCGTTTATACGGCGGCGGCCGTCACAGCATTCGCCATGAGACAACCGACATTGCCTGTTGATACCAACATCCGTCGTGTTGGCGGGCGGTTGTGGCTTAAGAAACCGTTTGCAACGTGTCATGACGACAATCGAATTCGGCGTGCGGGGGTACGCTTTATTGATGGCGCAAAAGACGCGTGCGATGTGCCGCAGGCGCTTTTTGACTTGGCGACGATGCATTGCACGAAAGTGCCCGAGTGCGCGCTATGTCCTATGCGTTCTGTGTGTCCGATGGCCGAGCGCTTTCTTCAACAGGCGGTGAGGATTCCCAAGCGCGTCACTACTTCCGCGGCCGAGCGCATTCAAAAGGGGAAGCGCTACCCCGATCGCATTTACCGCGGGCGCATTCTTCAACTATTACAAAAAGAAGGGGCGACATCGCTCCAAAAAATCGGCACGCAGATAGATCCGCGCTTTTCTAAACGCGATCATGTGTGGCTTCAGGAAATGATTAATCGTCTCGTAAAAGATGGCATGGCGCGCCGCGAAAAAAATCAAGTGACATTCGTGGAGTAAACGCAAACAATAATCCCGCTGTGTTAGCGGGAGGAGGGGAGCTCGTGAAGCTCGAAGGAGATGCGGGCGGCGTACGCGAGTCGCCGAAGATCGGGCACTCCTTCGCGATCATTGAGGTCACGACGTTGAAGGAGGTTATTCAACAGATCGCCAGACTTCTTAATCACGCTTCCGGTTTCAACGTGCGCGTCCTTTGCAATAAGGACGAGTTGGTGCGGAAGCTGTTTTTGATTCGGGAGGTGATTGAGGATACTAAGGATCAACTCTGCGGTCGATGGTTTTTCCGGGGAACCTGTTTCGTAGGCAACGATTTCTGGCGAGCGGAGCAGGCGAGCGCCGCTTTGATCGAACACATTCATCATGATGCGCGGCTGTGTTCCACCCGGACGCACAATAGAAAACCGGATTTCGAGTCCAACGTGCCAAGAAATGCTCTCGTACATTGCGGTTCCTGCGGCTATCCTACGCGTTCACAGAAAAAAATCAAGGCACGATTGCAAGATACCCTGATAAAAAGGTACGGCTCACAAGGATTCGCTCGGATGGGGTATGCGCAACACCTTGTACGCCATTGCACAGTTGAGCATAGAACACTTCGTGTCCAAGTCAATCTGTGCAATGGCGAGTATGAGAGTGTCGCCGCATACCCCATCCTTCGCTCCTGCATGGGGAAGTGAAACCAAAAGCACCCCGTGACGGGGCGCTTTTATTCTTATCGCATGATTATTACAAGATGAGTGCGACGATCAAGAGTGCGACGATGTTCACGATTTTGATCATGGGGTTCACCGCAGGACCTGCCGTATCCTTGTACGGGTCGCCTACCGTGTCTCCCGTCACAGCCGCTTGGTGTGCAAGCGAACCCTTGCCGCCAAAGTTTCCGCGCTCAATATATTTCTTCGCATTGTCCCACGCACCACCCCCCGTCGTCATTGAAATGGCGACAAAGATACCCGTGATGATGGATCCGATGAGCATCCCTCCCAACGCGGATGCGCCCAAAAGGAATCCAACAAGCACGGGAACAACAACAGGAATCAAGGCCGGAACAATCATGGCCGACAGCGCGCCGCGCGTCACAATATCAACCGCGCGTCCGTACTCTGGCTTTCCCGTCCCATCCATAATTCCTTTGACTTCTCTGAATTGCCGGCGCACTTCTTCCACCACGCGACCGGCAACTTTTCCGACGGCCTCCATAGCAAACGCACCAAACAAATACGGCAACAGCCCGCCGATGAACAACCCCGCGATCACGCGCGGATCGCTTACGGAGAACGTCGCAGAGCCGCCAAGTTCTGAAACCTTATGCGCGTAGTCGCCAAACAACACAAGCGTAGCAAGCGCCGCCGAACCGATGGCGTACCCTTTTGTGACGGCCTTCGTGGTGTTGCCAACGGCATCTAATTCATCGGTGACTTCGCGCACATGCTTTGGCAATTCCGCCATCTCGGCGATGCCTCCCGCATTGTCCGTGATCGGTCCGTACGCATCGAGCGTGACGATGATTCCCGAGAGCGAGAGCATGGCCATGGCCGCAACTGCGATACCAAACAATCCCGCAAGCCAAAATGCCGCAAGCGTTGCCGCAACGATTACGATGACCGGCAACGCCGTTGAGCGCATGGACAGTGCCAAACCCGCAATCACGTTGGTGCCGTGTCCTGTCTGCGATGCACTCGCGAGGTTGCGCACCGGCGAAAACGCGGTAGACGTGTAGTATTCTGTGATCCACACAAGCAATGCGGTAACAACAAGCCCCACAAGGGCGCTCACGTACACGCGTGTGACATTCATGCCGGGGACGGGTCCGAGCATCCACTTTGTGATGGGATAAAACGCGATTGCGCAAAGGACGCCGGACGCGAAAAGGCCCTTATACAAAGCCGCCATGATTTTTTTGTCGTTGCCAAGTCGGATAAAAAACAATCCGATGATCGAAGCCAAGACAGCAACGCCACCCAATACCAGCGGATACAAGACCGCTTCGAGTGCGCCAACGCTTACGGATGCCAAGAGCATTGTGGCGACCGCCGTGACAGCGTACGTTTCAAACAAGTCTGCGGCCATCCCAGCGCAATCCCCAACGTTATCGCCCACGTTGTCGGCGATGACGGCTGGATTGCGTGGGTCGTCTTCGGGAATTCCGGCTTCAACTTTTCCAACCAAATCCGCACCTACGTCTGCGGCCTTTGTGTAGATGCCGCCGCCCAAGCGCGCAAACACGCTGATGAGGGATCCTCCGAATGCGAGTCCCACAAGCGCGCCAATGTCCTCTGTCAAACTGTAAAACAACGCGACGCCCAACAGAGCGAGCCCCACAACGAAGAGTCCCGTCACTGCTCCGCCTTTGACGGCGACATCAAGCGCCTCATGTAACCCTTTGCGCGCGGCTTGCGCTGTCCGTACGTTCGAGCGCACTGACACGTGCATTCCAATGTACCCGGCAACGCCAGACAACACCGCGCCTACCAAAAACCCAAGTGCTGTATAGAGCCCCAAAAAGGCCCACAACAGAATAAACGCCACCACACCGATCAACGCCACGACGCGATACTGTCGGTTCAAGTACGCGCGCGCCCCCTCTTGAATGGCCAATGAGATGCCGATCATCTTTCCCTCTCCTGCGGGAAGCTTCATGATCCAGCGAATAAGGAAGAGCGCGTAGACGATCGCAATGATGCTCGCGAGCACCGCAAACGATATTGGGTTCATAAAATACGTAATGTAAACGTGAACAGACTGTGGACGAGCAGTCTTTTCTCTAGGGTCAACGAGGCCTATAATAGGAAGATTAGCGAAAAAGGTCAAGAAAATGCCTCGATTTCCAAAAGGCGATGAAGAAAGGGCGCTGCATGATGCGGGACACGCACGTGTGGCCGGCGTGGACGAGGTTGGAGTTGGCGCGATTGCAGGACCTGTTGTGGCCGCGGCGGTTCTCCTTCCGTTAGGTCACGGACTTGCCGTGCGCGACTCAAAAACACTTTCCGAGCGTCAGCGCGAAGCGCTTTATGACGAGATTGTGGAGGGAGCTGTCTCGTGGGCAGTGGAGACGATTGATGCGGATCGCGTGGACACCATGGGCATTCGTGGGGCGACGTATGCGGCGATGCGAGCGGCAATTGCAAAACTTCCTGCGCTAGATTGGGTGCTTGTAGACGGGTATCGTATTCCTGACCTCTCCGTTCCACAGACGGCCATTATCAAGGGCGACACGAAAGAATTTTGCATCGCGGCGGCGTCCATCATCGCGAAAGTGACACGCGATCGTTACATGCGGCAGATGAACACGGTATACTCCGGGTACTTTTTCAACGAAAATAAAGGATACGGCACGGCGGCGCACTTGGAGGCCGTTGTCTCGCAAGGCCGCACGCCTATTCATCGCAAAACATTTCACTTTGGTCCCCATGCGGTTACAGAAGAAAGAACATAGACACAGAACGCTTCCACAAGACGCGGCGCGGCACGCGGCATTTGGGCGCATCGAACGCACGGCGCTCTTACCCACGCAAAATGCGGATGTGCGTGCGGAGAGCACGTGGCTTATTGCCTCCGGGGAGTACTTAACGTCGCACAAAACGCCACACCGACTCCCGATCCTTGTCCATTATGTGAATGAGGCGGGGTATACGGTGGGATGGTTTGGGTATTGGTACGGCCTGCATGGCGGAGCGCTTGTTCCCGAGCGCGTGGAGATGCATTCATGGATGAATCGCGTCCCATACAGCCAAGCGCTTGTGCGCCACCATAATTCCGATAGCGCGCGAGCAAAGACGGAAACACACATGGTGAACGGCCGTGTGTATCGGAAGCGGGATTATCAATACGACGACACGGGAGCACCTGCGTTTGTGTATGAGCAATGGTTTGACCACAGCGATCGCCCCATCCGTTCGGTGA
>CAZDJC010000049.1:0-4923 GCA_964505655.1 uncultured Gammaproteobacteria bacterium | reverse complement strand
TCCACGAGGACCCCGCAAATAACGCAACGATCAACCAGAGCAAATTCGGTTCAATGAGCAGCGAGCCGACGCCAACGACAAGCGTGATGAGCTGTCCCAGAAAGATGCCAATGGACTCGACACGTAGTGTGTGACGCGCGCGCAACACGCCATACAGTGTCAGGTGCACGGTGTCGAGCACCATCACAAGACACGCGGCATATATAATGTATCGCGTGAGGATGTCATAGCCAAACGCGTGTGCCATGATGACTGCAACGAGAATCGCGAGCGCCGTAAACGCAATTTTTGTGCTCAAAACATTTCCAAGGAGTTTGCCTTCATGCTCGGGACGCTTCGCGGAATCACGCACAAGGACGGACGTGAGCCCAAAGTCTGCGATCACTCCAACCATGGTCGTGATAGACAGCGCGAGGAAGTAGGTTCCTGTCCATTCAGCACCCACAATACGAGCAATCAACGCAAAATAGACAAAGGAGACAATCTTTTGTCCGATGGTCGCGAGTGTCAAAAGCGCCGTATTTTTAGCAAGGGCTGACATATGTTGAGACGATCTCACTTCAAAGCCCAGAAAAACGACCTTGTGCAAGGTCGTTCATCTCTTTAGCGTTTGCTCCACTGTGGAGCGCGTCGTGCTTTTCGAAGCCCCGGTTTCTTTCGTTCCTTGATGCGCGCGTCGCGTGAAAGCAATCCTTCAGATTTCAAAGCGGGACGAAGATCGGGATCGATTTTGACGAGTGCGCGCGCAATGGCGAGTCGCGTCGCCTCTGCCTGCCCCGTTTTTCCGCCACCGTACACACTCACCGAAACATCTGCCGTTTCAAACATGCCGGCTTTTTGTAGAGGGCTCGTGACTGCCAAACGTCTGCCTGCAGTCGTAAAGTACGCCTGCATATCTAGATCATTCACAACAATGCGACCCGATCCTCGCTTAAATACCTTTGCTTGTGCAATGCTGCTCTTGCGCCGTCCGATTGCGTGCACGTACGTCCCATCAAATTGTACCAGGGTGTCTGCCATATTATTTCGTGATTGAGAGACGTGTCATGCGATGATGTAAGAGGTTGTTTTTTGGCAACATGCGCTTGATCGCGTGTCGCAGCACTTCCGTTGGGTCTTTTGCCCACACTGATTCAAGCGATCGTGATTTCAACCCGCCAGGATGTCCGCTGTGGTGACGGAACTCTTTTTGCTTCATCTTGTTTTTTCCTGTGATGCGAATAAGACCGGCGTTTTCAATTTTGACATACACTGGCGCGTCAATGTGTGGCGCATACGCCGCCGTATGCTTCCCTTGCAACAACAAAGCTGCTTGCGTGGCAACGCGCCCCGCCGCACGTCCCTTTGCGTCCAATGTCACCGTCTCTTTCTTCATACAAACGATAATTCTACCATTTCCGCGTTGTCGCCCTGTCGGCGCCCAAGTGCCGTCATGCGCAAATATCCACCCGTGCGTGTGGCATACTTTGGCCCCAAAACATCAAGCACTTTTTCGATAGCTCCCTTTGTTTTTAGATACTTCATGAGCATGCGGCGCGTTTGCAGTGTATTTATAGCTCCCACATGCACGAGGCGCTCTGCCATCGATCGCGCGGCTTTGGCCTTTGCGCGCGTGGTGTGGATGCGCTCATAGAGAATGAGGCTCGTGACCACATGCTCAATCAACGCTTCGCGAGAAGCTTTTACACGTCCTAATGTTTTGACGCTATTGCGATGACGCATAATTACGAGGTGCTCTCTGTATCACGAGAGGCATCTCCCTGCAAGAGGGCAAAGTAATCCATGAGGACACGCACCGATTGCGCAACCGCTTCCTTTGGGCTGATACTGCCATCGGTCTCGATCTCCATCATGAGCTTGTCGAAGTTTGTGATGTTGCCGATACGCACGGGCTCCACTTTAAACGACACGTTCTTTACGGGACTAAATAGTGCGTCGAGTTTAATGAGACCCATTTCTGACTCTTCCTTTTCCCGCTCTTCCGTTGGGAGAAACCCACGTCCCGGTTCAATGATCGCCTCGATACCAAATGAACCTTTTGCGTCCGTGATCGTTGCGATGTGCTGATCTGGATTGACGATTTCGACATCGGCGTTTGCCTCAAAATCTCCCGCCGTAACGGGACCTTCCCCTGATTTGGAAAGCTTCAAACGCACAGGCTGATCTGTGTGAAGACGCGCGCGCACCTGTTTGAGGTTCAACGAAATCTCTACAACGTCCTCGAGCACATTCTCGATCGTGGTAAACTCGTGTGTCGCGCCTTCTACTTTAAATGCGGTGATGGCGGCGCCAGGCAATGACGACAAAAGCACACGACGAAGCGCGTTGCCGATGGTCGTGCCGTACCCTTGAAAACATGGCTCCACCGTAAGCGTCGCGCGACTCGCGTCGTTTATGGGTTCAATGGTGATGCTTGAGGGAAGCAAAATAGGATCGATGGCCATAGAAAGAGCGTTAACGAGAATAGAATTCGATGATAAGTTTTGGATCGAATACCGTAGCCAAGTCTTCACCCGATGGCGCGCTCAACACGCGTCCAGACATCGTCGAAGCGTCTGCCTGAAGCCAACTTGGTACCTTCACGGTGGACGCATACTCGCGTACGTCCCCAATCACTCCTTTGTTTGTCTTTGTTGATTTCAATTGAATCTCATCGCCAGGGCGAACCTGATATGACCGAATGTTCGTTCCTTTGCCGTTCACGAGAAAAAATTTGTGCGAAACGAGCTGTCGAGCTTGTTGGCGCGTCTTGGCAAACCCCATACGAAACACGACGTTATCAAGGCGCATTTCCAAATCCTGCATCATGAGTTCGGCTGTATTTCCCTGCCGCTTCACCGCCTTTTTGAAGTAATTGCGGAATTGGCGCTCACGAATATCGTACACGCGCTTTGCTTTTTGTTTTTCACGCAACTGCAATCCAAACGCAGACATGCGCCCTGTGGGTTTTTGCTTTGGTCCGTGAACGCCCGGCGCAAACGGACGGCGCGCAAGCACCTTTGCGATGCTGCTACTTGCCGAGAGGACCGTGCCGTCACGACGACTCAATTTTCCGTAGAAATGACGTGGCATATTACAAACGACGTGGACGTGACGGACGGCATCCGTTGTGCGGCGTTGGCGTCACATCTTTGATAGATAAAATGTTCATGCCTGCGCCGTGAAGCGACCGAACGGCAGAATCGCGCCCCGCTCCAATGCCTGTGGTGAACACGTTAATCTCCTTGATGCCAAGTGGCGCAGCCTTCTTTGCGACACTTTCTGCAACTTGCGATGCGGCATACGGTGTGGACTTTTTTGGCCCTTTAAATCCCATGTGACCCGCGCTTGACCATACAAGCGTGTTGCCATTCGTGTCCGTGATCGTCACAATCGTGTTGTTATACGAAGCGTGCACATAGGCGTGTGCGTGCGTGACTTGTCGTTGCACGGTTTTCTTTTTTGCGCGCTTTGCTGGCGCTGTATTTGTTGCCATAGTTTACTTCTTTGCGACGATGCGCTTACCAGATCCTGCTGTGCGACGAACGTTACCGCGCACAGATCGGCTGTTCGTTTTTGTGCGTTGTCCGTGTGCCGGGAGGCGCTTTGTATGACGTACGCCTCGGTACGCGCCGATATCCTTTAATCGTTTGATATTTCCCATGACCTCTCGACGCAATTCGCCTTCCACACGGTAGGTTTTTTCCAGAATGGTTCGGATCGCATTCACTTGTGTCTCATTTAAATCTTTCACACGAATAGACGCATCAACACCCGCGTCCTTCATGATGCGGTTTGCTCGCGCGTGCCCGATACCATAAATATACGTGAGTCCAATCACCGTGCGCTTGTCTTTAGGAAGCGTGACGCCTGCAATACGTGCCATACTTATCGTTGTCGCTGTTTATGTTTCGCAATTTTACAAATCACATGGAGGCGCCCTTCACGGCGAATCACTTTACAATCGCGGCAGATTTTTTTCACCGATGCGCGAACTTTCATGGAATACACTTAATACCGATAGGTAATGCGGCCTTTCGTTATATCGTATGGACTCATTTCGACGCGTACTTCGTCTCCTGGAAGGATACGGATGCGGTTCATGCGGAGCTTTCCCGCGAGGTGAGCGGTAATGGATTGTCCGCTCTCCAACTGCACCCTGAATTGAGTCCCGGGAAGAAGATCTTCCACTTTGCCTCGGACTTCAATGAAGTCCTTTGTATTGGGTTTGTCAGTCATGTAACGCGACAGAGTCTATCAGTTTGAAGATGATTTCGCAAACCCTAGCGCGTTTGAGTAAGGCAGGCCGAGTATAATCGAACCACGCCCGGGAGTCAAGAAATCTAAAATGAGTGATGCTTTTTGGCAAATGTTGGCTTACTTTCTTTTCTCTATTTCCTCTCGTGCCTTATCCCCAACGACTGCTTTTATGCGCCTTACTCCTGCAGAGCATGCCTCTTCCTTGACGATAGCAAATGCGCCAAGTGCGCCCGTGTGATCTACATGCGGACCGCCACAGATTTCGCGGGAAAAAATTCCGCAGGCGTCATTCCCTGCCGTATACACTTTAATCTTGTCGCCAATCTCTGCATACGTGTCTTCAAACAAGCCGATGGCGCCTCGTTGCTTTGCGTCTTCAACGGTCATCATCTCGCATGTCATGGGAAGATCATTCTTGATTTGCTCGTTCACAAGGCGCTCGACGTCTCGAATTTCGTGTTCGGCAAGTTTCTTTGGATGAGAAAAATCAAAACGGAGACGCTCCTGCGTGATGTTGCTGCCCTTTTGAGACACATGCGTCCCCAAAACGGTGCGCAACGCCTGATGAAGGAGGTGTGTCGCTGTGTGCAGCTTCTTTGATTCGTCCGAATGATCCGCGAGTCCGCCTGCAAATTTTTGCTCGGAGCCCTGGCGTGAGGTGTCTTGATGACGCTGAAATTCATG
>CAZDJC010000048.1:0-5035 GCA_964505655.1 uncultured Gammaproteobacteria bacterium | reverse complement strand
TGCGAGGCATACAATCTGATATCAAAATGTGGACTAAGTTCTATAGTCCTCACACCATTAAACAGGACTCCATCCTTCTTTAACATGGCGACCTCCTGGCTCTTCGAGAGAAGAAATCCTCAATGTAGTTATGACTACATCTGCGGTTTTTTCTCTCTGCAGAGCGTCGGATCTCATCCATTTTAAAGAAGGCTAAGTCTTTTTTCATAGTGCGAGGACTATAACATTCTAACACAATCACAAACAGACACGCATACAAAAACACGCCCGCGGCTACGGGGCGTGTTTCAGCACATCATTTTTTACGAACGCGATGCTTCGCACGCGCTCATGCCGCCTGAAATTTGGAACCGCGCAAATCGCGTCAAACGAATGTTTTCTCCCAATGTTGCCACGGCATCGGAGAGTACGAGCGCGATCGTTTTTTCTTCGTCCATCACAAACACTTGCTTCAACAACACGCGTTCAGACTCCCACTTTTCTATTTTTCCTTCGACGATTTTTGCGACCACTTGCGCGGGCTTGCCGCCAGAGGCCGCCTCTTCCTCAAACTCCTTCTGCATGCGCGCACGCACGTCAGACGGCACGCTCGCCGAATCCAAATACTCGGGATCTGCAGCCGCAATATGCATCGCAAGCTGATGCGCGAGCTCTTTAAACATCTCATTGCGCGCCACAAAATCCGTTTCGCATTGCAACTCAACCATCACGCCGATTTTTCCCGTGCTATGAATGTAACTATACACAAGCCCTTCGGCCGTCGCGTTTGCCGCACGTTTGGCCGCTTTGAGCGCCCCCTGTTTTCGGAGCAGTTCTTTCGCGGCATCCAAATCACCGCCCGCTTCTTCGAGCGCTTTTTTGGCCGCCATCATGCCCGCGCCCGTCTCCTCGCGAAGACGCGCAACATCGTTTGCTGAAATTGCCATAGCGTTATTTGATTGCCACTTTTCGACGCACCGGAGCTTTTTTGATTTCCTTCACATCCTTTTTTCCTTCGAGAATCGCGTCCGCGATGACGTTTGTCATGAGCGCGATGGACTTCACCGCATCGTCATTCGCTGGGATCGGATAGCTCACGAGTTGCGGATTGACGTTTGTGTCACACACAGCAACAATCGGCACGCCCTTGCGATTTGCTTCGTGCACCGCCGTCATTTCGTTGCGCATATCAAACACGACAACCACAGACGGAATGTCATCAAGCATCGCGATGCCGCCGATCTTCCCTTCCAAGTCCTCAATTTCGCGATCAAACTCCAACTGTTCGCGCTTCGTGTACTTGCGCAAGTCGCCCACTTCTTTGCGACGCTTCAAATCGCGCAATCGTTTGATGAGTTTGTAAATCTCGGAAAAGTTTGTGAGCGTGCCGCCAAGCCAGCGTCCGTTGACGTAAGGTGCGCCGCATTTTTCCGCCGCCGCCTTGATGTATGGCGCGAGTTGCGGCTTCGTCCCCAAAAACAACACGGTGCCACCGCGCTCGACAACGCCCGTCAGCACCTTGAGCGCCTTCTCCAGACACGCAGTCGTTTTTTCAAGATCGATTACATGCACGCCGTTGCGCTTCCCAAAAATGTAGGGACGCATGTTGGGGTGCCAACGCGAAACACGGTGTCCAAAGTGAACACCCGCTTGAAGCATTTCCTCCAATGATGGAATGATGGCCATAATCCTTATAGTCGTCGCTTCCGCACGGGCCCAACTCTTTGAGCCGAGGATCAACGCAGAAGCTGTGAGATGAATGAGATGGCGGCACTATAACGCATGCCTCCCGAGACGTCAACCCCAGTTGACAGCTTCGGAAGTCCTCGCGATGATGCGTGAAGCCCTATGAAAACTAGCGATTTTGATTACATTCTTCCGAAAGAACGGATCGCGCAAAAGCCGGTTTCGCCCCGTGATCACAGCCGGATGCTCGTCGTGGACCGTAGGGGTAGCGCGGTGGAAGACTGTCACTTTTTTGATTTGCCCCATTTTCTGCGTCCAAATGACCTTATCGTTTGGAACGACACGAGGGTGTTCCGCGCCCGGCTTTGCGCAATCGTGCACGACAGGTCAATCGAGCTCTTTCTTCTGCGCCCGAAGGATCGGCACATCTGGAGCGCGCTCGTACGCCCAGGAAAACGTGTCACAGCGGGCGTTTGTCTCACGGTCGCCAACCATTCGTTCGTCGTTGAACAGGTATTGGACGACGGCACGGTGCTTGTTTCTTCGCCATTGGATCACACGGGGACGATTGCGTTTGCAAACGCGCACGGATCCGTGCCAACGCCGCCATACATTGAAACACATAACACACAAGACGAGACATACCAAACGGTGTATGCGATGCACACAGGATCTGTCGCCGCACCAACCGCCGGCTTTCACTTCACCGATCGACTTATCCAAGAGCTCTCATCGCACGGAGTCCATTTTGCGCCGGTGACACTGCATGTGGGGCTTGGGACATTCCAGCCCATCAAAACCGCTGCACTTGAGGATCACGTGATGCATGCCGAATGGGCATCTCTATCGCAAAAAACAATCGACGCAATTCACTCCACACAAGAAAACAATGGCCGCGTCATTGCCGTTGGCACAACTTCCGCGCGCGTTTTGGAGGGTGTCTTTGCCCAACATGGAAAGCTCGTTCCGTTTGATGACGACCTCAATCTTTTTGTGAGGCCCGGGTTCTCGTTTCGCGTCGTTGACGCACTCATCACAAATTTCCATCTTCCCAAAACAACGCTACTGGCGCTTGTGGCAGCTTTTTTGGGTTCACGCGATCGTCTCTTTGATTGTTATACACACGCACTGTCACATGACTACCGCTTCGCCTCGTTTGGCGACGCCATGCTCATCATATAAACGAACTCCGCCTAAACGTTAGGCGGAGCAAAGTAGTTCAAGCTGGTTCGTCGTCACTTCGTCGCGGAGGAAGGGCAACAAGTAGTACCCGTTTGCTATGCTCTGTGCGGCGTTCCATCCCCGCCTTCATCCCAGCGAGAAACGCTTCTTCAAGAGCGGAGCGGAGCGTACCAATGCTCTCGGCGCCCATGACAACCGCAAGCGCTGGAAACATGATCGAAAGTTTATTTGCAAGCCCCCCACGATCCAGCACAAAGTTCCAAAGCGCGGTTTCGTCCCCATCTCCATCACTCATGATGTGGTTGTACTCCTCAGACGTCAGGTATAGAGCCGCGCGACGCACACCTCCAGATCGTTGGAGGATCACAAATCCGAAGATAGGTTCTCTAATGTTACTCACGATTTCCTCAACCTTTGTATACTCCAAGTCCCATCGTTTGACAAGGGCGACAACGGCTGTTATCATCCCTCCATTCCTATGAAAAAGGACTTGCACCCAACCTATTTTGCCAAAGCAACGGTCACATGCGCTTGTGGAAACTCGTTTGAAACGGGCTCCACATTGGAGTCGCTCCACACGGAGTTGTGCAGTATGTGTCACCCGTTTTTCACCGGCACGCAAAAAATTATTGACAGTGCCCATCGCGTTGAAAAGTTCGAGGCGCGCAAGAGCAAACGCGCCACGAGTGTTCGCACCAAAAAGACAAAAACAACCGTGCGCCGCGCCAAACGCGCTCAAACCACAAAAGAATCAGCAGAGAAAAAGGCCGTCGAAAAGTAGCGGCACCGCCAGATTCGCGAGGACGAATAGGGCGGTTTTTGTTTAACATCGTATGACACTGAACGAGTACCGCGCCCGAAAGGCGCAGTTGGAAACCGAGATGGCCGATCCAAATACGATCGCGCACCCTTCTCTTTTTGCAAAAAAATCGCGCGAGTACAAACACGTACAGCGCATTGTGGACTTGGACGACCGTCTCAACGCGCAAAAAAGCGCCCGTCTCGACGCGCAAACACTCTTAAGCGACGCGTCCGCAGATGTACGCGCGTTGGCACAGGAAGAACTCGACCGCTTGCAAACAGAAATCCCGGTGCTTGAAGAGGAACTCGATATGCTCCTCATCCCTCCCGATCCGGAAGACATGAACGATGCGATTCTTGAAGTGCGCGCAGGCGCCGGAGGCGATGAGGCGGCAAACTTTGCGGGCGAACTCTTGCGCATGTATTTGCGTTTTGCGGAAATAAGCGGATGGAAAACACACATGTTGAGCATGAGTCACACAGAGCTGGACGGCGTCAAGGAGGCCATTGTGGAAATCGAGGGCGAGGGCGCCTACGGCATGTTGAAATGGGAGTCTGGCGTGCATCGCGTCCAACGTGTTCCAACCACAGAAAAAGCAGGACGCATTCACACGTCAACCGCAAGTGTCGCCGTGTTACCAAAAATCGAGGAAGAAGATTTCGAACTCAACGTGAACGAATTGGACATCCAAGCAAACACGTCGCAAGGCGCGGGCGGACAGAGTGTGAATACGACGTACTCGGCCATTCGCATCATCCACATCCCAACGGGCATGATCGTGACGTGCCAAGACGAGCGATCACAATCGCAAAACAAGGCAAAAGCACTCGAAGTCATGCGCGCACGGTTGTATCAACGCAAACAAGATGAAGAGCGCGCCAAGCGCGATGCGGCGCGGCGCGAGCAAATCGGCACGGGCGACCGCTCCGAGAAAATCCGCACATACAATGTTCCGCAAGATCGCGTCACCGATCACCGCATCAAAGAAAACTGGAGCAACATCCCGCGATTGTTGGATGGACATATCGAGGAAATCATCGTCGCTCTCAAACGCGCCGCACGCGCACAGTCCCATGACGCGACGTGAACTGTTAGGGTGCGTGCAGACAATGCAGACGGGGCTTCATGCAACAGATGATGCGCGTCAGCTCGTCATGCATGCGTGCCATATTTCGCATGCAGAACTGCTCACGCATCCAGAGCAATCAGTCTCGTGGATAGAACGTGCACACGCGATGCATCTTGCTCACCGCCGTCGGCACAACACACCGATTTCGTACCTCACACACCAACGTGCTTTTTTTGGGCGTGATTTTTTGGTGAACAAGCACGTGCTGATTCCCCGCCCCGAGACGGAAACACTCATTGAACTCGCGCTGCCTCTTG
>CAZDJC010000047.1:0-5182 GCA_964505655.1 uncultured Gammaproteobacteria bacterium | reverse complement strand
GCGGGCGCGCTTGCGGACTTTGGCTTCACGCTCACGACAACGCAAATGATATCGGAAACGGGCGCCGACGAACCGCGCATCGTCTCAAACGCTTTCACCGTGCGACTCGTTTCAGGATTCGTGTTCTTTGGGCTTGCCGCCTTCGTAGCCTTCTTTATGCCCTACGTTCCCGTCGTCAAAGCTACGATTGCCGTTGGCGCCTTCTCCTTTTTCTTCATGACGCTCTCGCAAATGTTTATTGGCGTTTTTCAGAAGCATTTGTGTATGTGGCGCCCGGCCATGACCGAAGCCGTGAGCCGCGGGACCATTTTTCTTTTGATCGCCGTCCTTGCAACCACACAGGCAACGGTTCCACAAATGATGGGCGTCTTCGCGATAGGCAATGCCCTCATGGCCCTAATGAACATTGCTTTTGCTGGCCGTTTCACCAAAATCCGCCTCGCATACGATATCGCCACTATTCGCGCATTCGTCTCAAGAAGTTGGCCAATCGCCATCACAATCCTCTTCAATCTCCTCTATCTGAAGGGAGACATCATCTTCATGTCGTTTTGGAGGACGAGTGAGGAAATCGGCCTCTACGGCGCCGCCTACAAAGTGCTCGACGTTGTGTCGGTTGTGCCAACGATGTACATGGGACTCATCTTGCCGCTCTTGGTGCTGAACTGGGGAAAGCAAAACAAGGAAGAATTCAAACGCCTCTTGCAACAAGCATTCGATCTTTTTGCGCTGACCGCGCTTCCCATGCTGGGCGGCACATTTGTGATTGCGGCGCCTCTCATGGCGTTTGTGGGAGGGGAGGAATTCCGCGCGTCGGGCGCATACCTCGCACTCCTCATGATCGCCAACACCATCGTGTTTTTTGGCATCCTGTCCGCGCACGCCATCGTTGCCATCAACAAACAGCGCGCCATTATCCCGGCGTATGTCATCACGGCCGTCGTCGCCATCGTCTTGTATCTCCTCACGATTCCTCGCTATGGTGCACTCGGCGCCGCATGGTCGACGATTGCCTCGGAAGGCATGATTGCGCTGTTCACATGGATTGTCGTCGTACGCGTTTCAAAATTCCGCCCTCGATTCAAAAGTTTCAACGCCGCCCTGTTGTCGACGATCGCTATGACAGCGCTCGGGTTTATGTACATGCGCTCTGTTGGTGTGATTGAAGACGTGCACGTTGGCATCATCCTCATTGGTTCGGCCGCCTTTTATTGCGTGAGTATTTTGGCGTTGGGCGGCGTGCGTCTCCAAACGCTCAAAGAAGCTTTACAGCGCACATGAGAACCATTGGCATCATCGTGGCACTCCTGTTGTTCGTATGGCTTGCGAGACGATCGTTGCGCCTCGCGAGCTTGACGCTCATCGCATCGCTCCCGCTCTACCTCGTGCGCGTTTCTTTAGGCCCCGTGCCAACAACATTTCTTGAAATCGAATTCGCCGTTTTGTTTGTTGCGTGGTGCATGGCCGTGTGGCGGCTTCCATCCTACAAACAAGCCCTGAAAACAATTTCGTCCAACAACACCATGCGCGCTTTGGGCGTGGCTGCTCTCCTCCTCGCGTTAGGAGGAGTCCTCGGCTTCTCGCAATCACAAGATCTTTTCTCGACACTCAACATCTTCAAGAGCTACATCGTGGAACCAATCGTGTTCGCGTGCATGCTCATGACAGTTGAAATCGTGGGAAACCGTGCGGGCAAAAACTCTCTCGACGCGTACGCAATCGCACTCGCGATTCCCACGATCGTCATTGGTCTGTGGGCACTATTTCAGGCATGGACCGGCATCACACTTCCGCCTGAATGGTATCTCGAGCGACGTGCTACAAGCATCTTCCCCTATCCAAACGCCGTCGCGCACTTTGCCGCTCCAGTTGCCGCATTTCTTTTTGCGTGGTTATTGAATTTTGCTCACGCAAAATCGCGCCTGCAGTGCGCCGTAATCATCACGGCGCTTCTTCTCGCGCTCGCGGGGACTGTGACGGCACAGTCAGAAGCAGCCATCGCCGCATTGGCCGTCGTCTTTGCGCTCACCATCGCCCATCGTCTTTTTAAAAAATCTCGCGCGTCGTTTACGGCGTTTGCGTGCATCGTCGTCATTCTCGTGGCAACCGTTGTCGCTATTCCTCAAACACGCGCGCGCCTCACGGAGAAGTTAACGCTCTCGGATTGGTCAGGGCAAACCCGCGTCGCCATTTGGAAAGAGACCGGAGCGATGCTCACTGCTTCACCAAAAACATTGCTTTTAGGCGTCGGGATGAACAACTATCCCGCGGCACTGCAACCCTATCACCGCTACACCTACCTCGAAGTTTTTCAGTACCCCCACAACATTCTCCTCAACATTTGGGTTGAATTGGGCGTTGTGGGCGTCTTAGGATTTTTGTTATTGGCTGTAACATGCGTGCGCGTTTTTTGGAAACACCCCGCAACACTTCCCGCCGCAGCAGCGCTTCTTGCGATGACCATTCATGGACTTGTGGATGTGCCGTACTTCAAGAACGACCTGTCGTTCCTCACATGGATCATGATTGCCCTTTTGACGTGCGCAGCTGTGCGACAGCCTCCTCTACAACACGCACCTGTTGAAGAGCGTCTGCTTGCCGTCTGATTCGTGCCAGCAACTCCGGTTTTTCGAGATGATCCTCGTCGTGCAACATATTTGCCGCACGCACGATCACGCCAAAGTGCGGCCCCGGCTTCATGCCAAACGCAAGTAAATCGTTCCCACGAATCACGTCGGCCGGTTTTTGATCGCGCACGTGCAGTTCATGCGCCCTTTGGCGCACCCACTCGATGGCGTCCAGCTTCTGTTTTTCCTGTTCAGATACGGGCCCTCGACCGCGCATGTCTGCTTCCGCCACACGCAATAATTGTTCGATCGTCGCGGGGTGCATCCGTCGCGCCAACGCACGAATCGCACCGTCCCCCGGCGGTGATTCGGTTTGCGTTTGGTAATAGAGCATGAACGGCTCAAGGTGATGCTCCACAAGCGGGCGAATCATGTCGCCGCACGCTTCAAATCCGAAAAATCGGAGAACGTCTTGTGTACATTCAAGTCCGGCGCGGCTGTGCTCAAACGCACGCACACGCCCTTCTACCACCCGTGTGGTTTTCGGTTTTCCAAGATCGTGGCAAAACGCCGCGAGCAGAAGAAGCAATCGTTCCGTTTCGTGCAACGCATCGCGCGTGGCAATCGCAGCCGCTTCATCGCACACCATGCAGGTATGCGTCCACACATCTCCCTCAGGATGCCATTCGGGCTCTTGCACCGTTCGTTTCATCGCCTCAACAATCGGCAACGTGTGAAAAACGCCGATGTCGTACGCCAAATGCAATCCGAGAGACGGCCGCGCGGCTTTCACAAACAGTTTGCGCCATTCCTCGCGGCATCGATCGCGGGAAAGTTCCGCAACATGTGGCATCATGGAATGTAAAAGTGCTTTGACGTCATTCGAGACGCTCAACGCAAAGCGCGCCGTCAGCTGCACGGCTCGCAAAACGCGAAGCGGGTCTTCGATAAACGTCGCGGGGTCCACAGGACGCAACACACGCGCATCAAGATCATCCCGTCCGTGGAATGGATCAATGATCTGTCCGCTCAATATATCTTTGAGCATGGCGTTCACAGTGAAGTCACGGCGGCGAAGCGCGTCTTCCACAGACATGTTCGGATCCACATCGACATCGAACCCTTTGTGCCCGGGACCTACTTTTGAATCTTTGCGCGGAAGCGAGATATCCACTTCGTATCCGTCAATGTTTGTGTGCAACACGCCAAACGCCGCGCCAACTTCTTGCACGTTGCGAAAGTGACTTTCCACGCTGCGTTTGAGTGCATGCGAAGAAATGCCATGAACTTCTATGTCGATATCTTTCACGGGAATACCCAAGAGTTCATCGCGCACAGCGCCACCCACCATGTAGGCGCGCCCTCGGTTGAGCGCGATCGTCTCGGCAAACTGACGGATCGGTTGTTCGAATACGGATACCATGAACACAGTATACAAAAAAATGAGCCGCCCGAGAGATTAGGCGGCCTGATCCAGAAGACCTTCAAGAAAAGCGAGTACCTTTTTAAGCGTTACATTGCTGCCGTTATGCGCATACGGCTTGCAATGCACCAAGACCTTGCGCGCGGATGCGGCTTCGTACTCCGTAAATGTTATGACGGGACTTCTGCCGCGCAGAAGTTGAGCAGCCTCATGCCGTGCCCACTTGATGTCGTGCGCCTTTAGGATTTCCAGATGCGCAAGAATAGTCGATCGTGCCAACATGATGTCGGGCAACTTCGAGGCGCCCACGCCACGGCAATACATTTCCACGTACAGTTCCTCGAGTACGGAAATGATCCGCGAAACGTCGTCCAACCCGTGCATCAATTGCCGATCAAAATCTTCCCATCGATCGTGCAGTAATTGTTGTTGCATGTGCGACCCTTGTTTTAAGGTATACGCCCATCAATAATAATTGTAAACCCCTTCTGATCCCCCGACGTATCGCGTCTAACCTCCAATCTCCAACTTCTAATCTCCTCTGCTTGGACTTGGGATTGTGTGCGCACGGTCGAGTTCAGAGTAGATTTTGCCTCGTCGCACGGCATCAAGCGCGTCGCGCACGGAGGGAACGGTATTTTGAGGTAAATCGGTGAGGGGCGCCCAAAGCACGTCACTGCACTTGTGCGGTTCCATGATGCGCGGCTCACCTTCCCACGCATCCGTTTCAAAAAAATAATCGACGCGATCTCCCGTGGCATCATGCGCCGTGCGATACATGGCGTGCGCCAACCTCGTGCGTGTTGCGTCGATTGCGATTCCCGCCTCCTCTTGGCTCTCGCGAACAAGCGTCTGCATCGGGAGTTCCCCTTTTTCAACATGGCCCGCAGGCAACCCATACCACCCATCAAAATACCCGCTTCCTTCGCGGCGCATGAGCAGAATTTTTTCTTCGCGTTTCGCAATGAGATACACCGCGGGGACAGCAACGTGTGACATACTATTCGAGAGCTTGTTTTAGAGCATGAGCATATGGGATGCGATCCGAATCTTCTGATCGTTCAGCATTCCAAAGCTGCTCATGAAAGTGGTCTCCCGTAAACCGCGGGATAACGTGCATATGATAATGGAAGACGTGCTGATCTCCTGCGGGCTCATTGTTTTGGATCAGTGTGATGCCGTCGCACTTGCG
>CAZDJC010000046.1:0-5215 GCA_964505655.1 uncultured Gammaproteobacteria bacterium | reverse complement strand
AGCGCGAACCTCACAAAACTTGCCTCACGCAAACAGCGCGGCGTGCTCCAAGGAAGCGGGGACAACCGTTAAGCCGCCATCTCCTGATTTGAGACAGTTTTGCTAAACCCTTTGGGAACACTTGTTGCAAATGTGAGTGTCTGTCCTTCCGCGTCGATTTTTACTTTGGCATCTTCACCAATATCACGCGTCACAATTTTCATGGCAAGCGGATTCATGACTTCATCCTGGATGATCCGTTTGAGCGGCCGCGCACCATACATTGGATCATACCCTTTTTGCGCCAAATAATCCTTCGCCTTTTTTGTGAGCGTCAACGTAATGCCTTTCTCGGAAAGGCGTGTTTGTAATTTCTGGATTTGGAGATCCACGATATGATGCAGATCCTCTGGACGAAGCGCGTGGAAGATAATGGTCTCGTCCACACGATTCAAGAACTCCGGACGGAAGTGTTCGCGCAGTAAATGGAGCACGCGGTCGCGGACATCTTTGCGCTCGATCGCGGGCTCATCTCGATCTTCTTCCTCCGAAAAACCAATCATCTGCGCTTTTCCTGCGTCTAAAATCACGTCCGAACCGATGTTGGATGTCATGACAATCACCGTGTTTTTGAAGTTGACTTTACGGCCCTTTGTGTCCGTCAAATGTCCGTCGTCCAAAATCTGCAGCATGAGGTTGAAGACGTCCGGATGTGCCTTTTCGATTTCATCAAACAATACAACGGAGTAGGGGCGGCGACGAATGATCTCGGTAAACTGCCCTCCCTCGTCAAAACCCACATAGCCCGGTGGCGCGCCGGTCAGCTTGCTCACCGAATGTTTTTCCATGTATTCGGACATGTCCACGCGCACGAGCGCCGCCTCGTCGTTAAACATAAACGCGGCAAGCGCACGCGCAAGCTCGGTTTTTCCAACACCCGTGGGACCCAAAAAGATAAAACTCCCGATCGGGCGATTTTCTTCCGCGATACCCGCGCGCGATCGGCGCAAGGCGTTTGACACGGCGAGGATAGCCTCCTGTTGTCCAACGACGCGCTCGCCAAGCGCTTCCTCCATATGCGCCAACTTTGTCATTTCACTTTCGAGCATCTTGGAAACCGGCACGCCGGTCCATGTAGACACAATGTGCGCAATATCTTCCTCCGTCACTTCCTCTTTCAACAATCCACGCTGCGCTTGCATGTCTTTTAATCCCCGTGAAGCTTCGTCTAACTCTTTTTCAAGTTCGGGGATACGCCCGTACCGAATTTCGGCGACTTTTTGTAGATCGCCGCGACGTTCCTCGATATCCGCCTCCGCACGCAGAGCATCAATACGCTTCTTCAATTCGCGCAGTTTGATGAGCTGTTCTTTCTCCGACAACCACCGTGCTTCAAGCTCTCGCATACTCTCCGAACGTTCGGCAAGTTCTTTTTCCAAATCTTTGAGACGCTGCTTGGACGCTTTGTCTTTTTCGAGTTGAAGCGCCGCACGTTCAATTTCCAACCGTTTGACATCGCGCTTCATGATATCCAATTCCTCGGGCATGCTGTCGATATCCATACGCAATCCCGATCCCGCTTCATCAATGAGATCCACGGCTTTGTCGGGAAGAAACCGATCCGTGATGTACCGTTGCGACAACTCTACAGCCGCGATGATCGCCGGATCCGTAATGCGTACCCCATGATGCAATTCGTACTTCTCCTTGATGCCGCGCAAAATCGCGACCGTATCCTCCGATGACGGCTCATCAACCAAAACTGGCTGAAATCTACGCTCGAGCGCCGGATCCTTCTCAATATATTTCTGATATTCCTTGAGCGTCGTCGCACCAATCGCGCGCAATTCGCCGCGCGCCAACGCCGGCTTCAAAATATTTGCCGCGTCCATGCCACCACCTTCGCCAGAGGCACCCGCCCCTACTAGTGTGTGCAATTCGTCAATAAACAAGACGTATTTGCCATCCGAACGCTCAAGTTCACGGATGATAGCTTTGAGACGATCCTCAAACTCCCCTCGATACTTTGTGCCAGCCACAAGCGCGCCGATGTCCAAGGAAACAAGCTCCTTATTTTGTAAACTCTCCGGAACGTCCCCATCAACGATGCGCTGCGCCAATCCTTCAACAATAGCGGTTTTCCCAACGCCTGCTTCTCCAATCAACACCGGATTATTCTTGATGCGTCGCGACAGCACTTGCATCACGCGGCGAATTTCCTCGTCGCGTCCAATCACAGGGTCCAATTTTTCCGCGCGCGCTAAATCTGTAAGGTTGCGACTGTACTTTTCGAGCGCCTCAAACTGCGATTCGGCCTCTGGCGAATCAACTTTCGCGCTCCCGCGCATGGTCTTGAACACATCCAAAATTTGTGTGTCCGTCACCCCTTGCGACATGAGAATCTTTGCAACCGGTTTGCTCGCCGCGATCAATCCCAAAAACAAATGCTCGGTAGAAATGTATTTGTCGCCAAATTCGCGCGCCGCCTGATCTGCGCGCTGAAACGCTCGCGCGAGCGCCTCGGACAAAAACATTTGTCCCATCGGCGGTGGCATATGGCTTGCGCGGGGAAGGGTATCGAGCTCGCGGTCAATGTCCCCGCGCAGTGTTCCCATGTCAACACCAAGCTTTTTGAGCATAGACGAGACAACCCCGTCATGCGGCTCAACAAGCGCTAAAAGCAGATGCATGGGCTCGAGCTGCTGCTGACCGCGTTCAACGGCCTTCATGTGAGCAAGCTGAATGGATTCCTGGGCTTTGTTTGTAAAGTTATTTGGCAACATACTTTGGATGTTCGTGTTACGACTCCGGTTGCATGTAACAAATGCGCACGATTAGCACTCTATAGTATGGAGTGCTAATTTTGTTTTGTCAAGCAAGCCTGTTGACAAGTAGCCCAATCGCTCTCTTCTATGTTAAGGTACGCGCACGTTCGTCCTATGAAACGCCTTTTCTTTGCATTCGAAATTCCAGAATATGCTCGCAAACCGTTGCTCGCAGCGCAGGAGGCGACGAGACGTCATTTGCGTAGCGCATACGTGAGCTGGATTCCCGATAGACGATGGCACATCACTGTCCACTTTATGGCAAGCGTGCGCGAAGAGGTCATTCCCGATCTCATCAATGCACTTCAACACGTTCCGGAGAACCCCATCGAGCTCACATGTTTCGACATCACGGGGTATCCAACACAAGACGTACCTCGTGTCATTGTGCTACGATTCGCGGACGCTTTAAACACGGCGTATGACTGTCACGAGACGTTGTTAAACGCCATGGATGCGGCCGGCATCCCGCGCGACCCTCGCACGTGGACGCCACATGTCACGTTTGGACGACGTCATTCTACGGCGCCTCGACTGCGCGACGCGCTTTCCGATATCCGCGTACCCGATTTTACGTTTGCCGTCACAAGACTTTCACTCTATGAATCAACCATTGGAACTGGAGAGCCCGTGTATACCTGTCTTGCGACACGGCAGCTGTAACGTATGAGTGACACGGTCACGCTACTGGGCATTCGTTTGCATCGGATAGATCGCGAGGCGCTTCACGATGCACTCGAGCGCGCGATCAATGGAGCAAAACAAACATTGCTTGCCACCACAAATCCCGAAATGCTCTACGCTGCGTCGCACGCGCAGGAAATTGCGCGATCACTGAAAGCCTTTGACTGGCGCATTCCGGACGGATTCGGCATCACACTTATGAGTTTTGTCACGGGACACGGGATCATTTTGCGGCATCCGGGAGTCGATTTGTTTGTTGATTTATGTCGCCTCGCCGCACAACACAACAAACGCGTTGTTGTGTTGGGAGGGTGGGGAGATGCAAATGAGAAAGCACTACGCGAATTGCGAAGCATGATTCCCACATTAGACATACAGGGAATAGGAGATGTGGTTGTTCGTCTGTGTGACGATGCATGGCAACAACCGTCAACGCTTTTGGAAAATCTGCGCGCGCTCAAACCAGATGTGATCGCGGTGGCATTGGGCGGCGCGGCGCATGCACGTCAAGAGCGCTGGATCGTCGAGCACGCAAAACACATGCCGTCAGCCAAAATTATCATGGGCATTGGAGGCGCTCTTAATATGCTCGCCGGAAAAATACCTCGCGCTCCCAAGTTGATGCAACGACTTGGCATTGAATGGTTGTGGCGCTTTTTACACGAGCCATCCCGCGCGGAACGCATGTGGCATGCGGTCGTCTGTTTTCCAATTGCCGTGATGCGCGATACGATGTTCCCATCACGTCGCACATAATTATGTCAAAGGAGAGAACGCGCTTTGCCCCAAGCCCCACGGGTTTCTTGCATATCGGCGGGTTGAGAACCGCACTGTACGCCTATTTTTTGGCTCGACAAACACATGGGTCCTTTATTTTACGTATTGAAGATACCGATCAGTCACGAAACGTTGAGGGTGGCACCGAAAATATTGTACGAACCTTGAGGCGTATGGGCATCGAAGCCGACGAAGGCCCGTATCTTGAAAACAATCAACTACTTGAACGCGGCGACGTTGGTCCATACGTCCAATCGAAACGTCTCAAACTCTATCACGAGCATGCACAGCGACTTGTGGAACAGGGAGACGCCTATTACTGTTTCTGTACACAAGAGCGCCTCACCACCATGAGAGAGGAGCAAACACGAAAGGGGAAACAGCCGAAGTACGATCGCCATTGTCTCGGTCTCGAAAAACAAGAGGTGCTCGCACGCTTGCGCGTGGGCGAATCGCACGTCATTCGGTTGCACATGCCAGACGGAACCTCGTCGTGGGATGATTGCATCCGCAAGCGAGTCACGTTTGATCACAAAGAGATCGACGATCAAGTCCTCGTGAAGTCCGATGGATTCCCGACCTATCACCTCGCGGTCGTCGTCGACGACCACCTCATGGGCATCACAACGGTGATTCGCGGAGAAGAGTGGATTTCCTCAACGCCAAAACATCTTGTGCTGTATCGCGCGTTTGGTTGGGAGCCGACGCAGTTCGCCCACGTGCCTCTTTTGCTCAACGCCGACAAATCAAAACTCTCTAAACGACAGGGAGATGTTGCGGCAGAGGATTATCTCAACCGAGGATATCTTCCGGAGGCGCTTTTGAACTTCATTGCAACACTCGGATTCAATCCAACGGGAGACCGCGAAGTGTATTCTCGTGATGAACTTATTGCGCTATTTCGATTATCGGACGTCAAAAAGAGCGGCGCCGTTGTTAATTTTGAAAAA
>CAZDJC010000045.1:0-5231 GCA_964505655.1 uncultured Gammaproteobacteria bacterium | reverse complement strand
GTGACGTGCACGTTTGCCTGATGCATATACTGCCGAATCTCCGGATTTGAAAGCGCGGCATCCAACAAAAGTGACACGTCACGCGCCGTTGAGCGATTGTCCGACGATAACCCGACGGGATCCACAAAGTGGGTGTTATGCATCCCGAGTGACCGTGCTTTTGCGTTCATCGCCTCCACAAATGACGCTTCCGACATACCGAGTTCCCGCACAAGCGCGAGCGTCTCGTTGTTTCCGGAGGCCACAAGCATCACCGAAAACAAATCTTCCAACGTCACCTCATCGCCAAAGCGCACGTACCAACGCCCCCCCTCGCGTACATCATCGCGCAACACCGTGGCCGAGCGCGACAACGCAAACGCCGGCTGTTCCACCGCAACAAGCGCAGTCATGAGCTTTGTGATGCTTGCAATCGGACGGCTGTTGTCCGCGCCTTGCGCCAACAGTTCCACGCGACTTTCAACATCACGCGCAAACACATGAGGCGCATCTGTCACGACGCCCAACCGGTCGGGATCGGTTTTTTTTGGTCCGCGATCATCCGAAAACGCAAACGTCCCCGACGCACTTTGCACGGCATACGCCACGCGGTCGCGTTGAGAGAGATTCACATCTCGCGCCGAAGGAACGATCTGCAAGAGCGCGAACACCAAAACAACATTGATCACGGATTTGATTTTCATGACGTACGCGTTGCGTCCACCAAAGACGCGAGTAAAGGATCAGTGTGGAGTTCACGGTAGTTGGGCAACTCGTTCACGGATGTCACACCCAGATGCTGTAGATACTCCATCGAAACCGAGTAACGCTCGCCCGATGTGCCGTCCTGTGAGTTCACAAGTCCTCGCACTTGGAGATTGCGCAAAATGAGCGAGCAGTTCACGCCGCGAATCTGTTCGATCTCTGCTTTCGACAGCGGGCCGCGGTAGGCAATGATGGCCAGTGTCTCCACTGATGGTTTCGTGAGTTCACCCGTGATGTCGCGTTTGAGAACGGCGCGCACATCTTCGGCGACGTCCGGATTCGTACACAACGCCACTTCTGTTGCGCTTACAAAGAGATTGATGCCCGAGGACGCTGCGTTTAAGTGTTTGGCGATGTCCTCAAGAGCGTGTGCAACCTCTTCTTGAGTGACGCTCAACTGCCGCGCAAGTTGTACGGGAGAAAAAGGTCGCCCCGCCGCAAAAAGAACAGCTTCGATTTTTTGCGTCAGTGTTGCGTTTTCCCGACTCATACGCGTTCAACGGCAATGTCTTCGAACAACCCGCCTTGCTCCACACGCACAAACTGCTGCTTCAGCAACTCAAGGAGCGCCAAAAACCCCGTCACGACATCCGCGCGCGAGCCGCGTTCTACCATGTCATGAAAATAGCCACGCGCCTTTTTCTCGATATGCTCTTTGAGAAGCATAATTTTTTCTTCCACGGACACCACGCGCTCCATGAGCTGTTTGGGCAACTCGAGATACGGTCGCACGCGTTCCATGACACCCAACAGCGCTTCTTTGAGCACCGCGCCCGTCACCGCCTCCGGTGGCGCAAACACTTCTTCCACCATTTTTTGCCGCGGCGCCGCATACGCCTCGCGGCCGTCTTGCAGCATGTCCTCAATCACACGCGCCGCTTTGGCGTATCGTTCGTACATGCGTAATTGGTTTTCGAGCGCGCCTTCTTCCTCCATTTCCAAGTCCGCCTCAGGAAGCAGTGCACGCGACTTCAAGTACAATAAGCGTGACGCGATGACGAGAAAATCTGCAAGCTCATGGGGCGCAACGCGCTCGACGTCTCCCAAGTGCGCGACATAATCTTCGGTGATCGACGCCAAACTCACACTCGAGATATCGAGCTCTTTCTTCTCGATCAGTGAAAGCAGAAGCGCCATCGGCCCTTCAAATTGCTCTGTTGTGACTGTAAACGTCATGCGTTTTTTTGTTTTTTCGCGAGAGCAAGACCAAGTTCATCGAGCGCTTTTTGCGGGAGCGGCCCCGGCGCATGCATCACAGACGTACGGCCCGAGCCCGTCATGGGAAACGCCACTACTTCACGCAACAGTTGTTCACCTGTGAGGTTCATGAGATTGCGCTCGACACCCAATGCAATGCCGCCATGCGGTGGTGCGCCAAAGCGAAACGCCTCCAACATGTGCGAAACGCTTCCCTGAATTTCTTCCTCCGAATATCCCATGATGTTATACGTCGCCTTGAGTACATTTGGGTCGTGCGCGCGGATACTCCCGCCGCCCGACTCATATCCATTGCACACAAGGTCGTATTGCGACGTGAGGATGTGCTCGATGTTTCTCCCCGCAAGATGGTCTTCGCGAAATTCCGGAAGCGGGTTGGAAAACGGATTGTGCGTGAACGTCCATGCGCCCTCATCCGTTTTTTCGAAAAACGGAAAGTCCACAACCCATGCGTAGGCCAACACGCCTTTTGCCTTATCTTCGTCGGTGCGCAAATCAAATTTGTCCGCGCCGTAAAGTGCCATCGCGTCCTTGTACGATATGCGTGGAAACGGAATTTCTTTAATCGTAAATCCGAGCGCTTGCACGACATGCACCATCATGGCCTCAACAAGACGCATAACGTCATCGCGCTCCACAAAGCTCATCTCAAGGTCTATTTGCGTGTGCTCAAATCCTCGGTCTGCGCGCGGATCTTCGTCACGCAGCGCGCGCGCCGTCTGAAAATAGCGTTCAAACCCCGCAACCATGAGAAGCTGTTTGTACTGCTGTGGACTTTGCGGCAAGGCAAAAAACTTTCCCGGCTGCAACCGCGACGGCACTACAAAGTCACGCGACCCCTCGGGCGTTGCTTGCGACAACAGCGGCGTTTCAATCTCCGTGAAATCTTGCGTGAACAAAAACTCGCGACACAACTGCACAAAGCGGCTACGGAGTTTGATGTGGTGCTGAAGTCGTTCGGAACGCAAATCGAGGTAGCGATGTTTGAGACGCAGTTCCTCGGCAACCGACGATGTATCTTTATCGATTTCAAACGGCGGCGTCGCACACGCATTCAAGACGCGCAACGATGTTGCAAGCACTTCCACCGTCCCCGTTGTCATGGTCGCGTTGACTTGCTTAGCGCCGCGCGCCTGTACGATTCCCTGAATTTCAAGAACATATTCCGGCCGAATATCGTCCGCAATACCGCGTGAGACCTCGTCCAATTCGCCGGGTACAACAACCACCTGCACCATTCCCGACCGGTCGCGCACATTCAAAAATGACACTTTTCCCATGGGACGCCGCGCGTGCACCCATCCTCGCAACACCACCTCTTGTCCTACTTTTGTTGTTGTATCTTTTGACAACGTTCTCTCAAGCATAGGACTGCATTATACCCTGCCTCCAAGCGAAAAAATAGCATCAGCTATGGCTCTAACCGATTCATGGTGCGAGGAAACGGAATGGCCGTGCGCACATGTTTTAGACCGCAAATCCATGTGACGAGACGTTCAAGACCAAACCCAAACCCGCTGTGCGGTACCGACCCATAGCGCCGCAAATCCAAATACCATTCAAATTGCTTCATGGGCAACCCATACTCCTCGATCTTTTTCGTGAGACGGCCAAGATCAATCTCACGCTCGGAACCACCGATGATCTCCCCATACCCTTCCGGCGCCAACAAATCGGAACACAGCACGCGCGCGTCATCCTCTGGATCGCGCTTCATATAAAACGCTTTCACTTTCGCCGGATACTTGGTAATGAAAATCGGCGTGTCATATTCCTTTGTGAGAATCGTTTCGTCGTCACCGCCCAAATCATCATCGTCGCGGATGTCGCTTCCAAGCGCGCGCAATGTCTTGATGGCTTGCTTGTGTTCAATCCGAGGAAACGGTCCTTGTACTTTCTCAAGCGCCGCCACGTCGCGTTCCAACAACGCAAGCTCCGCTTTGCGCTCCTCGAGCACGCGCGCCACGATAAAGACCACGAGGTCTTCCTGCATCTGCATGTTCCCCTCCCAGTCGCAAAACGCCATCTCCGCGTCCATCATCCAAAATTCGTTGAGATGTCTGCGCGTCTTGCTCTTCTCTGCACGGAAGACAGGACCAAAGTCATACACGCGCCGATGGCCAAAAATGCCCGCCTCCAAATAGAGTTGCCCCGACTGCGACAAATACGCCGGTCGTCCAAAATGATCCGTTTCGTAGAGTTCGGTCGTGCCTTCGCATGCGTTGGGCGTCAAAATCGGCGCATCGAGACGAATGAAGTCTTGCGCGTGGAGGAAATCCGCCGTCGCGCGCTCAATGGTGTCGCGCACGCGCAAAATCGCCCACTGCTTTGACGAGCGCAACCACAAATGGCGATGATCTAATAGAAAATCGATGCCATGTTCCTTGTTCGCGATTGGATAATCCTGGGACGCGCCAATCACTTCGAGCGTCTTTCCATGCAGTTCAACACCCGACGGCGCACGATCATCACGCGCCACAACACCCGTCACGCGCACAGACGATTCTTGCTCAAGCCCTTCGAGCGCGCGCCACGTTGCCTCGTCCACATCCGCTTTCGAGTACACGATCTGCACCGCGCCCGTTCCATCGCGAAATTGCACAAACAAAATCTTCCCTGATTGCCGCGTGTTGGAAATCCATCCGGAGAGCGACACCGTTTGATCGAGAACAGATAAAAGTTGATTGATGGTTTTTGTCATACGAGAGCAACGGGCGCGTGTGAAAAAATAGCGCGCGCGGGATAAAGCGATGAGAGAAATCGTGCGACTTTAAGATCGCGTTCTAGATGGTATGCCACAAAGGCCTCATGAATCCGCGCAAGATCGACCATAAGCGGCTCGAAACTCCGGGTGAGAAGAACATGGAGCGGCGCGAGCGCAATGAAGCGCAATGCGGAAAGCAGTTCGCGCGTCACATCTTCTGCATCCGCAAAGCGTGCGCGATCTTCGTCTTTGCATGCGCGACATATCAATCCGCCTTGTGACACAGACAAAAGCGGGCGCTCGATATGTTCAAGCTCTTCGCGGCAATGCACGCATGCGTCCACGTGTGGTCCAACACCCAGCATGACGAGCCACTTGAGTGTAAGAGCGCTATGGATGAAGAAGAGGCGCGACGAGGACACGTCTTGCAACCCTTCAATCCACGCATACACATCAAGCGCGAAGTCGTACAGCGTACTGTCTGGCTCACCGCGCCCAACGCCCGTAGAGAGTAATTCGTTCACACTGCTTCCAAGCGTGAGAAGATCCATTCGTTCGCGTATCC
>CAZDJC010000044.1:0-5255 GCA_964505655.1 uncultured Gammaproteobacteria bacterium | reverse complement strand
CGGGTTCGGTGAAGAGAACTCCTCGTGCGATGACCGTGAGCTTGGTGTCTCCGCCCACCTCGTTCGAGCCGAATTCTCCGTGCTGTGCCTCTGCCAGTTCGCGAAGTGCCTGTGCATGACGACTGTTGCCGGGCGCGTTCGCTGCCTCCTTCACGATCTGCACGAGACTTTTCATGGCGTTCTGGAAGCCATCCCTGTAGAGCTCGACTTCTTCGGTCAGCCGTTGCGTCTGCTCCGCGTTGCGCTCCACGGCATCAAGGATCTCCGTGACCGAGCTCACCTTCATGTTCATGAGGCGCTCCACGAGCTTGATTGTGGCAGAGGCGTTGACCCAGGGCGTGAGTGTGCCCGCGGTGCTCCCCTCGCGCAGGAGCAGTACGTGCCCCCAGGCGGGCAGAGCGCCCATGATCTGTCGCGGGATGTACCACCGCGTATTGCCCACGAACGGCGTGCCTTCGGAGTCTGCACGCGTGGTGTAGAAGAAGAGCGCCGTGACTTCACTGTGCGCCCAGTACGTTCCGTCGCGCCACGGAACGGCCATATAGATGGTCCCGGGGGCGGTTGAGAAACCCTTGCGCAGAATGCGAACGGCGTCGTAGGTCTTTGCGCGGACACGGTAGCAGTAGACTCCGAGCGGTCCCTGGAAGTACACGAGCGATTCGGGGCCTCGCGCCCACATCCGATAGGCGATCCACGTGGCGACGGCGAGCGTGAACACGATGGACGATGCGAACGCCGCGTTGTTGGGGACGTGGAAGATGTTGCGCCCGAACGCGAGAGCGCAGGTCGTCATGAACGCGACGAAGGTGATGATGACGATCACGCGGTGCACGGCGACGCTCGGTCGCACAGGCATGTCGCCTGAGTAGCCCGGATTGAAGGAACGGTACGACTGACTCATGGTGTCTCTCCTGACCGCGGGCCTGTGTGGTGTCCCGCCGGTTGAAGTGTCGATGGACTGTCCGTCTCGCACACCATTGTGCAAAACCCCAATCCATGACGTTTCCGTTTGAAGTAAACACGAGGACGGCAGTTTGGTCAAGGAATGATATACTCGCCTTTACTATGGCTTTTTCGTTTTTCAATTCTCTCACGCACACATTGGAACCATTTGAGCCGCTTCAGCGCGATCACGTGGGGGTCTACTCCTGCGGCCCCACGGTGTATGGGACGCCGTCTATTGGCAATTACCGCGCGTTTTTATTTGCCGACACGCTGGTGCGGGCGTTGCGTTATGGCGGCATGCATGTGACATGGGTCATGAACATTACGGACGTTGGGCATCTTGTGTCGGACGCGGACGAGGGCGAGGACAAACTCGAATTGGCGGCCAAAAAACAGCATCAAAGCGCGTGGGATGTTGCCAAGCGCTACACGGAAGAATTTTTGCGCGATCTTGATGTCTTAAACATCATGCGGCCAGACGTGATGCCCAAGGCCACCGATCATATTCCCGAGCAAATTCGCATGGTTGAAGAGCTCGAAAAAAACGGCTTTACATATAGAACGTCCGATGGCATCTATTTTGATACGTCGAAAGTGCCGGAGTACGGCGCGCTTGCGGGGCAGGCGATCGAAGACAAACAAGCGGGCGCGCGCGTTGACGTGAATCCCGAGAAGCGGCATCCGTCGGATTTTGCACTATGGAAATTTTCACCCAAGGGGCAAAAGCGCGACATGGAATGGGATGCGCCATGGGGCGTGGGCTTTCCCGGATGGCACATCGAGTGCAGTGCGATGTCCACAAAATACCTTGGAAAGCTCTACGACATTCATACGGGGGGAGCTGACTTGCGCCACATCCATCATCCAAACGAGATGGCACAGTCATATGGTGCATGTGGTACGAGTGAAGCGCGCGTGTGGATGCACAACGAATTTGTCCTTGTGGACGGAGGGAAGATGAGCAAGTCCCTTGGGAACGTCTACTCTGTGGATGATCTTGTGTCGCATGGGGTTGGTCCGCTTGCGTATCGCTATTTCACATTTCAGGCACATTATCGCAGACAACTCAATTTTACGTTTGAGGCGCTTGACGCGGCATCCATCGCACTCAAAAAATTGTATCGAGCGGTACGGGAATGGGATCAGCCTGCGATTGGGTGCGCCGAGTACGAAGAACGTTTTCTGCGCGCGCTTGAACATGATTTGGATATGCCGCAGGCGCTTGCGATTGTATGGGAACTCGTGCACGACACACGCATGGCATCCTCCGGGAAGGCGCAATCGCTCAAAAAGTTTGACGAAGTGTTGGGCCTCAACCTCATGGAATACATCGCCAAGCCGCTTGTGATCCCAGCGGATGTTGAGCGACTTGTGCATGAACGCGAAGCGGCGCGCCAACAAAAGGATTTTGCTCGGTCAGATGTGTTACGTGACGAAATCCGTACGCACGGATTTACGGTTGAGGACACGCCAACAGGCCCTCGGCTCGATGAGGCGGCCTAAACAGACGTTCGTTGGTGTATAATGGGCAGCAAATGGACGCACCAAAACGAGTACAACGCAGAGAACGAGCGCCGCTTCCCTCGGCGGAAGTTTTGGATGCACGTGAAGCAGTTGCGGAGAAAGGGCAAGAACAGCGTGAACGCGAAGCGCGTCAAGAAAGAGAACGCGCAACGGTTGCACCTGTACCCATCGTTACGGCACGCCCGTCCGTGGCTCCCGTTGCACAAAAAGATCCACTGGTACTGCGCATTGAAGACATCCTCTCCGAACGTCTCGATGACGTCTACAAAAATCTTTCACCTGACGTTAAAGTGACGTTCAAAGCCAAGGGGGAAGACGTTGCAAAAACAATTCAGACATGGATCGCACAGGCAAAACTTGTTGCGCGACACGTGTTGAAACTCATCCGTTCGTGGTTGCTCTTGGTCCCGAACGTCAATCGCTATTTTCTTGAGCAAGAATCAAAAATTAAAACAGACAAAATCATGGCGCTCCAAAAAGAGCATGATGAAGTGTCGCCGCTCACATGATGTTTCAATTTGCCACCGCATACGACAGCACAAATCCATACGCGCCGACGACAAACTGGGTTGTTTGGGTTGGTATTGCCGTTGGACTGATCGTTGTGCTCTTTTTCGCGTTGTCTATTGCGCGATGGTTTCATGTGCGCGCCATACATAAAGGCGGCGGGAGCAAAACATTTTCGGTATTGCGTGTGCGCGTGCCAAGATTTCTGCTGTCCGACGGGAGTAAAGATCACGAACTCAAACAGGTTCAAGAAGATATTGCCGTGGCGGAAACGTTTTTTGCGGCGCTTGGAGGGTTGCAGGACGAAAAAGGATTGAAGGCGTGGTGGAATGGGCGATCGGATCATGCGTCGTTTGAGATCGTTTCCTTTGAAGGCATCATCTACTTTTATGTTGCCGCGCCACAGTATGTTGAGGACTTTTTAACGGAACAGTTGCAAGCGCAGTTTCCAAAAGCAGAAGTGGAGCGCGTTCAAGACTTTAACATCTTTTCTCCGTCGGGTGTTGTGCTTGGAAGCTATCTGAAACTCCGCAGGCCTGATCTTTTTCCCATTAAAACGTATCGCAATCTCGAATCTGATCCTTTGAATGCGCTGTTGAACGCACTCGCAAAAGTGCCAAAAACGAGTGGCGCGGCAATACAATTCACGATGCGATCGGCCAATGCGTCGTGGCGCAAGCGCAGTTTCCGCGTAGTGGAGAACCTGCATCGAGGCGCCACAATGAAAGACGCACTCAAGTCAAAGAAGTTTAAGGCAGATAAACAAAGCGGTTTTGACAAAATGGTGATGCGACGTGACAAGGAAGCACCCCAAAGTCCGCAAAGGCAAATGACGCAGCGCGAGCAGGAGATGGCGCGAAGTATTGAAGAGAAGGCATCGAAAGCGGGACTCGACGTCAATATTCGTGTCGTTGCTTCTGCGCAGAATGTCGGAGCGGCACAATCGATTCTCAACAACGCGCTTCAGAGTTTTTCGCAGTACAACATTTATGAATTTGGAAACGCGTTTGAGGCAACCGTTCCAAAAAACCCGAAGCATCTCATACGCGACTTCATTCATCGACACTTTAATGAGGCATTTCGCTTTGTATTGAACACGGAGGAATTGGCGAGTTTGTGGCACCCGGCGCTTCCGGGAACCGAAACGATAAACATTGATTGGCTCGAAGCGCGCAAAGGCGGCGCGCCGGCAAACATCGCTGCGGACGGATTGTTTTTGGGTGACAACGTCTATCGTGGCAAAAAAACACCGATTTACATCAAGGAAAAGGATCGACAGCGTCACATGTACATCATTGGAAAATCGGGATCAGGAAAGTCCACGTTCTTGAAAGCGATGGCACTTCAGGACATCAAAAATGGGCACGGGCTGTGTTTTATCGATCCGCACGGAGACGTCATCGAGACGCTTCTCGGCAATATTCCCAAGGAGCGCATTGACGATGTGATTGTGTTTTCGCCCTACGATCGCGACATGCCCGTGGGGTTGAACATGCTCGAGGCGCCGCACGAGGATCTACGAGACTTTGCGGTACAGGAAATGATTTCCATCTTCTACAAACTGTTTCCGCCGGAAATGATCGGCCCGATGTTTGAGCACAATATGCGCAACGTCATGTTGACACTCATGGCGGATTTGGAGCATCCGGGAACGATTGCTGAAATTCCGCGCATGTTTTCCGACGATGACTTTCAGAAGCAATGGGTTGCGAAGGTCAAAGATCCCGTCGTGCGCGCGTTTTGGGATCAGGAGATGGCCAAGACGAGTGATTTCCATAAGTCGGAGATGTTGGGGTATCTCATTTCGAAAGTGGGGCGATTCGTTGAAGACGAAATGATGCGCAACGTCATCGGGCAGCAGCATTCGGGATTTTCTTTTCGCAAGGTGATGGACGAGGGCAAAATCCTATTCCTGGACTTGTCGAAAGGAAAAACAGGCGAAGTCAACTCACAACTCTTGGGACTAATTGTCGTGTCCAAACTGCAGATGGCCGCCCTCGCGCGCGCCGATATGGCCGAGGAACAGCGCAAGGATTTCTTCCTCTACATCGATGAATTTCAAAACTACATCACGCCGTCGATTGCAACGATTCTATCCGAGGCTCGCAAGTATCGTCTGAATTTGACCGTCGCGCACCAATATATGGGGCAGCTTGTGGAAAAGGGCTACACGCAAATTAAGGATGCGATTTTGGGGAACGTCGGTTCGATGTTCGTGTCGCGCATTGGTCCTGAAGATGCCGACGTGTTTGAAAAAGTCTTCGCGCCAACATTTGCCG
>CAZDJC010000043.1:0-5283 GCA_964505655.1 uncultured Gammaproteobacteria bacterium | reverse complement strand
TCCTTCCCAATATAAGACACGGTCATCCTGCTTGTGTCAAATGTGGATTGTGCAAGACGTTGAATGTCCTCAGGCGTCACCTGCGCATACGCCGTCAGTCGCTCTTCTGGCGTTTGCGCCTTCTCATAAAACAAACCGTTCTTCGCGTACCACTCGGCGCGCACACTCGAGTCCTCAAGGCCTAACAACATTTGCCCACGCAAAAACTCGCGTGTTCGGTGCATTTCCTCGTCGGTGGGCCCATGCGTTTTTAAATCCTCCAACTCCGCCATCACGCGTTCATGTGCTTCCCCAAGACGATCGCCAGCCAATCCTGCCAAAATCGCCACGAGCCCCGTGTCTTCGTACTCGGAGTGCGATGCCGAAATCCGATACGCGAGCCCTCCCTTTTCACGCACGCTCATAAACAACCGCGAAGACATGTTGCCACCGAGAATCGTTGTAAGCACACGCATCGCAGGAAGCGCGGCATCCGTATACGGAAGCCCGGGAAATCCCCAGCCGACGTGCGCCTGTTCCGTCGTTTTCGTTTGTGTGCGCATGGGAGTCGATGTACGCGATGCAAACCCTTGGAATTTCTCGAACGAGACTGGATGCATCCGTTCCTCCACATTGCCAAACGTTCCCTCGAGCCAATCGATGGCACCGTCCGGAACCGCTCCCGCAACCGCAATGCTCATTCTTGAGGGCACATAGAATTGATCGCGAAACGCCATCACGTCCTCGCGTTGCATCGTCTGCATGGTTTTCGCGCTTCCCGCAATCTCCCATCCGAGCGTGTTCCCCTCAAACGTCACGCCTTCGAGCAGATCGTCGATATGGCGCGTCGGCGTATCCTCGTACATGTTGATTTCCTCAATGATGACGCGACGTTCGCGATCCATTTCCTCCGGCATGTAGAGCGACTGGAACGTCATGTCATAGAGCATCTCGGCGGCAAATTGCGCATGCCGCGCGTCACACTTAATGTAGTAGCCCGTGTACTCCTTGCTCGTGTACGCGTTGTAATCCGCGCCGATTGCATCCAATGACCGTGCTACATCTTGCGGTGTCGGGAACCGCTTGGTGCCTTTAAACATCATGTGCTCAATAAAGTGCGAGGCGCCGCTCAACGTTGGTGTTTCATAGCGTGACCCAAGTTTGACCATCACCAAGACCGTCACCGCGGCCGTACTACCAACCGGATCCAAAAAGACCTTGATGCCGTTTTTCAGCTGTTTTTGTTGCATAGCATTTGACAAACTCTACTTTTCAGGTATGCTCATGATGTTGCGGTCGCCGGATCAGGGAGGGCTGTCGCTCCACGAGAGCGCAGACGGGGTGAGCTCCCCCGAATCCGGCGGTCGCAGGACAAAAGCGCATTTTTCTGCTATATTCGCCGCCTTCTCGGGAAACACTCGGGCAGGCGGCACCTTTTTACATGGAAATGCGCTCTTGAAGATACGCTCCAACAGACGCAATGTTTATACGTTCTTGCTTCATCGAATCGCGATCGCGCACGGTCACCGCCTTGTCATTTAGGGACTCAAAGTCCAGCGTCACGCAAAACGGCGTGCCAATTTCATCCTGTCGGCGATAGCGCTTCCCGATCGCCTGCGTTTCGTCATAGTCGACGCGCATTGTTTTCAACAAATCCTCGTACAACGCCCGCGCGGGCGCGACGAGTTCTGCTTTTTTGGACAGTGGAAGTATTGCCGCTTTAAATGGCGCCACCGCCGGCTTCAAGCGCAAAACCGTCCGCCATTCCCCTTCCACTCCCTCCGGCGCTTCATCAAGCAGTCGTCCGTCTTTAGCAACAAATTCCTGTGCATACGCGCTCAAGAGCACGGCCAACACCGTGCGGTCAACGCCCAACGACGGCTCAATCACATGCGGCGTAAGTTTTACAGACTGATCGCTCGGATCCGTGTACACAAGCGATTGCCCCGAATGTTTTTCGTGGTTTGTTAAATCAAAATCCGTGCGATTTGCGAGTCCCCACAACTCGCTTTGCCCAAACGGAAACTCAAATTCAAAATCCACCGTGCGTTTTGAATAGTGCGCAAGGTCGTCAGAGGGAATATCCACACGATGCAACTTCACCATGTCCAGACCAACAGACTTCCCCCACGCTTCCATAAACGCCGCCCACGATTCAAACGCCTCCTCCCATGCGTCCGGTTTCACAAAATACTCCACCTCCATTTGTTCAAACTCAAGCGTACGGAACGTAAAGTTCCCTGGCGTAATTTCATTACGAAACGCTTTGCCGATTTGTGCCACGCCAAACGGCAATCGCTTGCGCGTCGTGTCGAGCACGTTGTTAAAGTTTACAAAAATGGCCTGCGCCGTTTCCGGACGCAAATACACGGCGTCCTTCGAATCTTCTGCAGGGCCTACAAAGGTCTTGAACATGAGGTTGAACTCGCGCGGGTTTGTGAGCGCACCGCCACAACTCGGACAAGTGACGTGTGCGGCATCCGCGGGTTTTTCCCGCAAGTGCTTTGGCTCAAGGCCGCTTGCTTCAAGAAGATGGTCTGCGCGAAACCGCTTGTGACAAACTTTGCATTCCACCAATGGATCGTGAAATGTTGCTACGTGCCCTGACGCCTCCCACACGCGCGGGTTCATGAGGATAGCGCCGTCAATCCCCACCATGTCCGCGCGCTGTTCCACAAAGGTCTTCCACCAATGATCTTTCACGTTTTTCTTGAGTTGCGCGCCCAATGGCCCATAGTCCCACGTGTTTGCAAGGCCTCCGTAAATCTCGGATCCCGGAAAGATAAAGCCGCGTCGCTTGGCAAGCGACACGATTTGTTCCATGGAATCCCGTTGTTCCAAGTGCGGACTCATACGGTGAGCACTTGCGATTCTTTCTCTTTGGCGAGGGATTCGATCTGTTTGTTCGCGGCTGAAATCGTTTCATCAAGCTCCTCCTGAAGGGAAAAGCGGTCATCCTCCGTGATGCTCTTTTCCTTTTCCATTTTTTCTATGCGCTTGCGCGCGTCTTCGCGGACACTTCGCACGGCAATGCGCGCTTCTTCCGCCTTTTTCCCTACAACTTTTATAAGTTCCTTGCGCGTCTCCTCTGTCATCGATGGGATGGAAAGTCGAATCACTTTTCCGTCTACCGTGGGCATAATACCAATGGACGACTCGCGCAACGCTTTTTCGATTGCCTCTGTAAGTGTCGCGTCCCACGCTTCAATGCGCAATGTTTGCGGATCAGAAACAGAAACAGACGCCACATTTTTGAGCGGTTGCACGGCGCCATACGCCTCGACGCTCACCCCTGCGACAAGGCCCGCGTTTGCGCGCCCAGTGCGAACGCCCGAAAGTTCCACTTTGAGGTGCTCGACAACGCGAGACACCTCCGGTTGTACAAAAGACAATCGTGAATCCATAACAGCTTTGCATCAAAAGAGAGATGCTTCTTCTTCAACGGCTAAACCACCGAGGTAGAGGGTACGCTCATCCACCGGATCGATCAAGAGTTCAGAGACAGCCCCGGTTACGGGCGATTTTTCCGTGTCCCACTTTGCGCCACCGTTTGTGCTGAAGTACATCGTGCCTCCCGCGGCGTAGACAATGTGCGCGCCATTGCGCGGATTCACCGCCAAGGATGTAATTTTGACACTTCCGGGCGGCGTCACGAGCGGCACGGCATTCCATGTAGCGCCATGATCACGCGACACCATCAGCCCATAGTCCGAGGACGCCCACGTATAATCTGCCTTCGCGTCTTGCTCCAAGCCCTTCACTTTTTCGATATCGTCTAGCTTTGGAAATGTATCTTCCTCGAGCACGATACTCCATGATTGACCAGCATCCATTGAGCGATGGATTCCGCGCCGTGCTGTTGCCACAAGGATGATGCGGCTATCCTTTGCGTCCACATGGATATCGTTGATTTGGCTTTTTGCGCGATAGATAGTCGCCCACGTGCGTCCGGCGTCTGATGATTTGATCACTTCCCCTTCGGTCGTTGAAAGATAGAGAGTCTTTGGGTTGTACCAATCGATCTCGATGTCTGTGAGCACAACGTCGGCACGCGTGTCCACATAGGCTTCCGAGTTGAATGTGCGACTGCAATCCTCAGATTTGTAGAGCCGCTGTCCACGTGTCACATAAATGGTGCACTTATCCGATGGATCGACAGCGATCGCGCGCACGCGCCCTTCACTCAAGTTTGGCTCACGCACATGCATCCATCCGTCGCCCCCGTCGTAGGAGTAAAACAGCCCGTGTTGATCCGTGCCCAAATACAACGCAAAGCGATCGGACGGATCGCGCACAAGTTCTCGCACGGATATCGAGGCGATGGTTCCAACACCGCGCGGCGTCGGCAAACGGCTTGCCGCCTCAAATTTCTGCCCGCCGTCTACGGATTTCCACATCCCAAGTTTGGCGTCCGTTGATTTTCCGCCTTTCAATTGAATACATCCGGCGCCAAACAAAACCAGCACCCCGAAAAATGTGAAGAGAAATAGGCGTGAAAATTTCATATTAGAATGAGAGCACGGCTTGGATGAGCGAGAGATGCGGATCAAGATGCGCGTCGAGCGCTTTGCGCACGTTCCAAAAGGCGTGGACGGCGCGTGCAAGCGAGGGTGTGTGCAATGACGCTTCGTCTCCTGATGCAGATGCTCTGCATAACGCGAGCAATTCGCGGCGCGCAACCGTTTCACACACGCCCACACGTTCGCCAAGCAGGCGACGTGTCTTCACATGATCCGCTTCGTATGCAGGTATCATATCATGAACGGCCAAAATACGTTCGGCAATGCGCGACTGCAACACGCGATTGGCCAACGCGTAGTCTACCTCTCGTTCCAGGAGTGCATTTTCGTCCTCCAAATATGTTACAGAACGCCCGGGACAACCGTCCGCAAGAGCCACAATGCGTTCCGTTTTGTCTGCGGAGATGCGCTGTTCATGAAGCCATAAACGCAGGGCTTCATCCGACACCCTTCTAAACGCCACGTGATGCACACGTGAGTGGATCGTAGGCAGCAGTTTGTGCGGATGTGCAGATGTAAGAATGATGCACGTCCTGCCGCGCGGTTCCTCCAGTGTTTTGAGAAGCGCGTTTTGCGCGGCATGGCTCATCAAATCCGCATCTTCAACAAGGAGTAGTTTTGTTCCGCAAAACGCCTGCTGACTCAATCGGCGGCATGCTTCTTGTATTTGCTCGATGGCAATGCGCTCGCGCAACGCGCCCGTTTTTGGATCTGCCTCTTGTGCCACGTGCAAAAAGTCGGGATGGATTTCGGGACGATCGGTGGCAAAGATTTTGGAGGCAAG
>CAZDJC010000042.1:0-5386 GCA_964505655.1 uncultured Gammaproteobacteria bacterium | reverse complement strand
ATCCAAACGCCAGTGACCGTCTTGATGACATTCAACAACTCGAACAATTTGCGTTTGGATACGGCGAGGATCACGAGCGGTTCTTCGAGGACATGGTTTTGCGAGACGAATTTAGTCAGGATGGAGGGCGCACATCATCGATTGCGCGCGATCGCATCGTTCTTTCCACGATTCATCAAGCGAAAGGGTTGGAGTGGGACACGGTATTCGTGATGGGGCTTGTGGACGGCCAATTTCCGGGACATCGCTCGCTCGGAGACGCGTCGCAACTCGAGGAAGAGCGGCGTTTGTTTTATGTCGCTGTGACGCGCGCAAAGCGGTTGCTCTATCTCACCCATAGCCAGATGGGAATTGGACCGTATGCGGATGTAGCTGTGGCTTCGATGTTTTTAGAAGAGGTGCCTTCCGCACTCTTTCATACGACGCAAACGAGTCCATTTTTGACAGCGCGGCGGCCGTTTGTCCCTTTGGACTCTGACGACGTGGACACGTATACTCACGATGAACCCGTTATCGTTTTAGATGACGCAGGCGAGCAGAAGGGAAAGAGAGGAGGGTTATTGTCTTCGTTCGCGCGTAGCCGCGGACGATCTGATTAACAGTATTTGTATGACACTTGGGGAACGATCCGTTGCTCTACATGAGCAACACCGGGGGAAATTATTTACGGGGGTACCGTTTGTGATTGACTCAAAGGACATGCTTTCACAGGCGTATACACCCGGAGTTGCGGAGCCGTGCCGCGTGATCGCGAATGATGTGACGCGCGTATATGATCTTACGATTAAGGGACACACAGTTGCCGTGATCACGGATGGAACGGCGGTGTTGGGATTGGGCGACATCGGGCCGGAAGCAAGTCTGCCCGTCATGGAAGGCAAATGCGCATTGTTTAAGCAATTTGGCGGGCTTGATGCGTTTCCGATCGCCATCCGTTCAAAGGATGTGGACGAAATTGTTGATACAGTTACTCGCATCGCACCGATTTTTGGAGGGATCAATCTTGAGGATATTTCTGCGCCGCGTTGTTTTGAAATCGAGCGACGTTTGAAAGAGGCGTTAGACATTCCGGTGATGCACGACGACCAACATGGCACGGCTGTCGTCATTCTGGCCGGACTTACCAATGCGCTCAAGGTTGTTTCGAAGCGCATGAAAGACATACGCGTGTGTATAAGCGGTGCCGGCGCCGCTGGCACAGCGTCTGCGCACTTGCTTCATACGGTTGGCGTTTCGGACATTATCGTTGTGGACTCGAAGGGTGTTTTGCATGCGGGACGCGGAGACATGAACCAATACAAGCGGGAGTTGATTCGCTACAACACGCGCGGTATTTCTGGTGACCTAGCCAGCGCCGTGGCCGGAACGGATGTCTTTATTGGTGTTTCTGCCCCCGGGATTTTGACGTCAGACATGGTGCGCACGATGAATCCGGGAGCAATTGTGTTTGCGATGGCAAATCCAACGCCAGAAATTATGCCAGATTTGGCGCGTGAGGCTGGGGCAGCTGTTGTTGCGACGGGCCGAAGTGATTATGCCAACCAAGTGAACAACGTTATTGCCTATCCGGGGATATTCAAGGGTGCGTTACGCATTCGGGCGCGCGACATTACTGACAATATGAAGATCGCTGCTGCCCATGCGCTGGCACGCTGTGTCGAAGTGCCGACAGCGGAGCGAATTATTCCTGATGTGTTTACGGAGGGTTTGGCTGATAAGGTTGCAGAAGCCGTTGTGCGTGCAGCATAAATAACATGTCTAGGCGTCCAACGACAGAGTGGGGGAGACGATTTCCGCGAGAGCCGCGATCATCCCGTGGCTTTTGGAAGGTTGGTCTGGTTCTCATATTGTTGCTTGGCGTATTTTTCTTAGGACGAGCACTGAACTTTGGGAAGAGGATAGACGTTGTTGACACAGATCAGGAGGGGGGCACACTGGATACGGGAGGGTCGCCAACACAACCAATTGAAGAGGTGTTGTCTGGAAATGTGTTGTCTATCCCGTTGAATAACCCGATTGTGCTTGATGCCTCGTCGGAACAGGAGGCAGACATCGCGCAAGACACTACCGAGGTGACGATTGCAGAGGATGCACTCGAGACAACATTGAGTGCTATTGGAGACACGCATGGCTCTGGTGTTGCGACCAGTGAGTGGAGCGGTACAGCATTTCGGCACGTGATCGTTGCAACACTGCCCGATCCCCCGCAAGGATATTTTTATGAGGGGTGGCTGATCCGTTCGCGACCGTTTGATTTTTTGTCGACAGGACACCTGATTCAGCATGCGGATGATCTGAAATGGTATCTTGTGTGGGAGAGCAGCGAAGACAGGCGCGACTTTCGGAAAATTATTGTAACGCTTGAACCAGATGATAAAGATCCCGCACCTAATATTCACGTGTTGGAAGGCCTGTATTAGGGCTCATCTCAAAATTCTTTTTGAGATGAGTCTAATCACGGTGATCGAGACGAAGCCCGTTAATACGTTCCTTGATTGTGACGGGAAGGAGGGCGGCGCGTGTCCATGTTCCTCTGCCATAGCGGTGCTCGATGTGATCGAGCCACGGAAGAAGCTCCGTGTTTTTTTGTTGTTTGTGGCTTAAGGATATCTGTATGCGGGATGGAACACGATTGGTTGCCGTGATGCCCACGAGGCGGACCGCGAGATGCTTTTGTGGGTCTATGAGGCGTTTCGCTGCACGAAAGAGCACGAAAGAATCTTGTGTAGGCGCAGAGAGTTGCGCGTGGCGCATGGATGAGTGCAAATTCTCGGTACGCACTACAACGGATATACTTCGTGCGGCGAGGGCATGCTTTCGCAAACGCTTTCCGACGCGGTCAGCAAGAGCGAGGAGTGTTTGATAGACAATTTGAGCATCCTTTGTATGACGGGGAAGGGTATAGGAGTGTCCGATAGATTTTTCTGTTGCACGTTCACTTCGTACAGGCGTGTTGTCGATGCCACGCGAAGCGTTATAAAGAAAGTATCCGTAACTTTTGAAGTGCTGAAGAAGAAGTGGTAGCGGTGTTTGGCGCAGTGAAGTGAAAGATGAAATCCCCAACTCTCTCAAGCGTCGTGAAATGGCAGGACCAATCCCCGGGATATCGTTAAGCGTTCGTGACGCAAGGAACGCGTATTTTTCTTTTTTGGAAGGGTAGACAAGGGTAATGCCGTTTGGTTTTTCGCTGTCTGAGGCCATTTTTGCTAGGAGTTTGTTTGCCGCGATTCCGACAGAGACGGTGAGCTCGTGGCCGAGTTCGCGTGCGATAGACTCTCGAACACGCAAGGTAAACGCGAGTGCGTCTAGCCAGTCGTGTGTGCTTTCTGTGACGTCTAAAAATGCTTCATCCACGGATGTTTGTTCAACGATGTCTCCATGGCGTTTCAGGATTTCAATGAGTCGACGGGAGAGTTCGCCGTATTTCCTACTGTCCCCGTTGATGACAAGGAGCGTTGGGTCTAACTTTTGTGCCTTCCACACACTCATAGCTGTCTTGATGCCATGTGTCTTTGCTTGCTTTGATGCCGCGGCGATGATGCCTTTCGAGTCTACCTTACCTCCAACGCCAATGGACTTCCCTCGCAGAAACGGGTTTGCCTGTTGTTCTGCGCTTGCAAAGAACGAATTAAAGTCCACGTGTAAAATTTTGCAGACTGACTTAACCTTCATACATCTCCAAAAGACGCCATTCAAGATTCTCTGCATTAAACTGGAGTTTAAAGTAGTTGTGCATGTCCGATACGGAAAAAAAGTATTGTTGTGCGGTTCCTTGACTGTCGTGGTGCACCATGTTGACATTCAAAATGGTGTATAGGCGGTTATTCCAATTCATGACTCGCGGCACGACACGGCGTCCGCAGAAGTCCACGCGTATCTCTACAGGTTCATTGATATATTCGTAGGCCATGCAGAACGACTCATAGTCAATTATTGAAGCAGTTGCTTGATCCACCACAAGCGCTGTTTGCGTGTGGCGAACCACACGCGATACGGAATGGAGGTAGATGACATACGTTTATTGTGAGGGACAGAAAGCAGCCGCAAGGTTTAGGAGCTCATCTCAAAAGAATTTTGCGATGAGTTTCGAGTATACGACATCATGTGACCCCTCCATGACATCGTGTACGTGTCTCGCTATGTTTATTGATAGGCGTGTCTCGTAAATGAACGAGGTGGCCGGCAAACATATACACGAGTGATGTGCGAGCGGCTGCAATCAATCCTATGAGTAAAACCCGTATCGTCCATGTTTCGATACAGGGCGCTACTGACATGGATTCTTCCGGAGGGATGATTTTGGAAGACGCAGCGGCGCTCTATAACGAATGAACGTATGTTTACGCTGTTTGAAATTTTCGGATAACGGCTCGAACAACTCCTTGAATGATGACATCACGCACGAATATCGGTTGCATTGTTTTATTGGCCGGCTGTAAACGAATGCGTCTTTGTTCTTTGTAGAAGCGCTTGAGTGTTGCGTGTGAGTTTTCGAGAAGCGCAACAACGACCTCTCCATTTTTTGGATAATGATTTCGTTCCACGACGACATAATCGCCATTCAATATGCCGTCTTCGATCATGGAATTGCCCTTCACACGTAAAACATACGAGTTGAATTGGTCTGCAACGAAATCGGCGGGAAGGGTAATGGTTTCGGGTGTCTCAACGGCTTCAATGGGTTCCCCTGCTGTGATGAGGCCCGCGAGCGGCAGTGAGATGATGCCCTTCACAAACGACTCCTCTGGTTCAACGACTTCAATTGTTCGCGCGAGTCCTTCCTCCCCACTCACGAGTACGCCTTTTTCTATGAGCGCCTGCACGTGTTGATAAGCCGTTGCGGGGGATAATAGTCCAAAATGTTCGGCAATTTCTCGATAGGACGGCGCATACCCTTCGCTTGCGACGAAGCGTTTTATGAAGGTGAAAACTTCGGATTGTTTTTTCGTGAGAGCCGCCATAGATGTTTTTCTTATGTACGTATTGTACACGAACAAAAACCGAACGCAAGGGTTGTCTGTGGATAACTTACAACGGGCTTTTTATTGCACAAATAGAGGCAGTAGTCACATGCGTATAGCGCTGTGTTGTTCGGATGTTGTTGTGTCCTAGCAGTTGTTGGACAAAACGAATGTCAGTTCCTTGTTCGAGCAAATGCGTTGCAAAACTATGGCGCAAGGAATGGAATGTGGCGTGTTTTCTTATGTCGCATTGTTGCAAGGCACGTAAAAAGACGAGTTGTATGGTACGTGTTGATAGCTTGCCACCTCGTTCACTATAAAAGAGGTAATCGTCAGGTAATTTCCCTGTTGTATATTGAGCCAGTGATTCTGTGAGTGATTGTGGGAGAAGTGTGACACGGTCTTTTTGGCCTTTGCCTTGGTAG
>CAZDJC010000041.1:0-5420 GCA_964505655.1 uncultured Gammaproteobacteria bacterium | reverse complement strand
TGCGTGACACGCGCCTTCCAAATGCCAAAAAGGAACAGCGCAACGCATGTCACAATAATGGATGGAATAAGCGCGGCTTCCACGGGAAGGAACACGTATGCCAAAATTGGAATGATGCCAGCCAAAAGATAACTCACGCCCATGACAGCGGCGGAGAGCAATGGGTACTGCGTCCCTATCGGCGTCAAATCATGTTCGTGACGCAAGATACGCGCGACCAAATTCTTTTCCTGCTCCTCACATGCCTTGATGATCTCTTGCGCATCGCTCCCCTTGAGAAGTTGGCGGCGCAGAGCATGTTCAAGTGGTCGGCGCGACATCTCTTTGCGCACGTGTTCCCATTCGTCTTTGCGGTGACGCACCCACAATTCCTGTTCGGCACGCGACGAAAGGTAACTTCCCGCCATCATAGACAGCGTCTCGGCAGATATAATCACGGCGCCAGAGAACAAAACAAACGCGGGGTCTTGCGTGCCAACGGCGATGCCCGTAATCGCTCCGAGCGTTGAGACAAGACTATCCTCAACGCCAAAAACAATTTCCTCCATGATCGAGGCAGGGGTGATACGTTTTCGTTTCATGCTGAAATTATACATGAGGATGCATAAGCTCAGATACCTGCTGGACTCCTCGGGGGATCGACAAGGAGTGATATTTCTGCTAATATCGTCCTGCCACTGCATGTTTTTGTGCATGGTGTGATCCCATTTCGCCCTCCTTCGCTCAAACGTTGTTTGAGCCATGGAGCTACGTTTGTGGCCTTTGCTCAAGATCATTCAACAAAAATGGCGCGATAGCCAAGTGGTAAGGCGGGGGTCTGCAAAACCCCTATTCGTGGGTTCGATTCCCACTCGCGCCTCCACTAACAACTCCCCCCGTTTCGGCGGGGGAGTTGTTAGTTGGAACCTAGGAATCGAACGCGCGAAAAGGGGTTTGGGAAAAACAGCTTGTTTTTCCCAAAAGCCCCGCTATAGGGAGGAAGGGGTGACATGGAGTGACGCTATGCGTCACGACATCAGAGAGGGGAGTCGCAGCGAGATGAGAACACAAACTGCTTTGTGTTCGAACGCGAGACGGGGAGCCATCTGCATCGCGTTGCGATGCAGCGGCGAACCCCCGCCGTTTCCCCATGGAAGCCCGAACGTATGTGAGGGCGCGTGAGATTCCCTCTCCGCCCACCAGAAGATACCTTCAGAATTTTTTGAGCCAGACGGAAGCATTGCCTCGCGGCTTCGCCTCTGCGTATTGAAGAAATAATTTTCAACAACAACGGCCATGGAAGAGGTTAATGCGCTTGCGAAAATCATTTGGGATTATCATCACCTGCATCATCAACTTAAAAAGTCTGATTGCATTTTTGTTTTAGGAAGTCTCGACACGCGTGTCGCCGAATATGCATCAGACTTGTTCCTTGATGGATACGCTGCGTACATCATCTTTTCTGGAGGGTTTGGAGTCGTCACAAAAAATGTTTTCGAAAAGCCAGAGGCAGATCTCTTCGCCGAGATCGCCATCAAGCGTGGGGTGCCAAGCAATAAAATCCTCATCGAGAACCGGTCCACAAACACAGGCGAAAATGTGGAGTTCACCAAACAGCTTTTGCGCGAAAAGAAATTGAATCCTCAAACGTTTATCCTCGTCCAAAAGCCGTACATGGAGCGCCGCACCTTTGCGACATTCAGCAAGATTTGGCCAGAGAAAGAGTTCATCGTGACATCGCCTCCACTTTCGTTTGAACAATATCCAAACGAGGTAATCTCAAGAGAGAGAACAATCAACTACCTTGTTGGCGATCTTCAGCGCATCAAGGTCTATCCAACAAAAGGTTGGCAAATTTACCAGGAGATCCCGCCACACGTTTGGGATGCATTCGAAAAGCTCGTTGCGCTTGGATACGATAAGCATTTGATAGCGGAATAGCATGATGTTTTCAGAAAGAACTCGGTAAGGGTAGAATGTTCCCTACAACAACGACGCTTTCGAAAAAAGCATAACAGTTGCTCTGTGCTTCACAATCATCGACACAAAATTTGGTCTAGTTTCTCCCTCCGTTTTTTCACGTAGAACAACGCGCAGTGTTTTGGATACGGTGTGAGCACAAGGATACACAATGCACTATCGAGCCGCTCATAACCGATGCGCTGTCATACTTGACGATCTCCGGTTGCCCATCTCAAAGGAAGAAGCTCTTGCAATCTTGCTCCGTAAAAACTTTTCCGTAGTTACAATAGACATCATTGAACTTGCTCGAACATGCCTTGGAACATCGCTGTATCGGCGCGGTGCTCGTGTTGCGGAAGCGCCCGAAATTGTTGACTGTTCAAGTCTTACCAAGTGGCTCTACGGCATGCGTGGGATCTGGCTACCGCGACGATCCATACAGCAACGCGCGTACGGCATGACCGTACATCCAGATCAACTCATTGCTGGCGACCTTGTGTTTACTTCTGGTTGGATTGATTACTACGACGACGACCCGAGCGACGGCGTTGGACATGTCGGTATTGTCACCAAAAACAAAATGGTCATTCATGCTGCAAACAAGCACGTGAACGTCGTCGAGACACCAATCGAACAGTTCATCGATGAAAAACGGTTTCGCGGTGCTAGACGCTACCTCCCGAATGGCATAGAAACGATTACGTTTGAAACACCCCTAAACCGAGAAGTTGAAATATCTGACGACATACGTTGGATCATCCTGCAATCACTTCCATAGCAATCGTGGCATATACACTTGAGGGCGGCTATCGAGCACGCCCTCTTATTGTGCCGCAACAGTCTCGTTTGTTACACTGCATTGCATGAAGCTCACCATTCTTGGATCCGGAACATGCGTCAATCAACTTCCGGGAATCCCCAACAGATTTCCTCCGGCGTTTCTCGTTGAGTGGGGCGCTCACAAAATGCTCTTCGATTGCAGCGAGTCCGTGCGTTTCCGTTTGGAATTTGCGGGCTTTGATTACGCGGACATCCACCACATTGCCATCTCCCACGCACATCCCGACCACTACGCCCTCACACATTACATACAAGCCGTTTTCGTGAAACCGCTTTGGGGAGGAGAGCATTTCAAAAACGAACGCATAGACGTCTACTGTCCAGACCAAATCGCCGAAGACTTCCCCAAAGAATGGGACATCTTCACGCCGGAATTGCGCGGCCGCGAAAAATTTCCGTGGCCTAAAACGATATTGCACGGCATGACACAAGAAAACGCCCGAAGTATTGCCGTTGAAGACGCCACACTCACGACGGTTCCCGCATATCATGGATTTGGCCGCGTCGACGCGCTTTCGTTCCGGCTCGAAACTCCCGAAGGCGTGTTTGTGTATTCAGGTGACACAGGATGGAATGACGCGCTCCCAACATTCGCAAAAGACGCCGATCTGTTTGTGTGCGAAGCATCCGCGCGTGTCAACGATGAAAAAAATGCCTTTGACTACGGTCATCTGAATGCAAAACAATCTGGAGAAATTGCAAAGCGCGCCAACGCAAAACATCTGATTCTCTTTCACTATACGGGACTCGATTCAGACGATGCATTACGTGACGCCGTGCAAGCAAGCAGCTTCAATGGCAAAATGACCATCGGAAAAGATTTTGAAGTCATTCGCGCGTGAGACAACAAAAAAAATCCACGCCCCGGCAAGGTACCGAGGCGTATTCGTTAGTTGACGTATTCTTCCTTTGGTTGTCGGCCAACCGTAGGCCCCCACTTATAGCTTATCCCGGGGATGTCATGAATGACGAACTCTCCTTCTGCAACGGCCGAGGCGTACACAGGCCGCGCAAGGAACCTACACTCCGAGTGGCGCCCATCTATCGTGAGTCCCACGTCAATAAGAACTCCGGAGAATGTTCCCACCATGAGCACGCGACCTGTATTTTCCATGAGCCCATGGATAGACGCGCCGGAATTCTTGAACTCCGCGATAGGAATGTTGTCTATGATGAGTCTGTTTGCAAGCGTGAGAAGAAACGCCTTCATCTGTTCGGGGATAGGATGCCCCTTCGTCTCGAGAAACAACGTTGCCTCATACATCACGGTCAAGTCCCTTTGAAATGTATGCGAATGTCACGATACACCCAAGTCCTTTGTATCAATCACATTCAGGACTGTCAAGGGTTGACTCCACTCCGCTTAGACAACGCCCGAGTTTCGTTTAGGGGTTTACCCCGTAGTGACGCGAAGCGTCTACTACGGGCCAGCCCAGTAGCGGTGCAAAGCACCTGCTACTGGGGTTGACGTTCTGCGTCCTAAATGATATAAGTGGCCTTGCTACCATGAGAACACCAACACTAGAAGGACGTGAAGACATTGACCGTGTTGTTTGTGAAATCACGCGTGCGCACCCGAAGTGCCATGTCGTGTTCCGCACGATGCGCGATGTGGGTATGCGACACCCAGGCCCTGTCGAATTGAGTCCGTGCGGACTGCACATTGACGTCCTTCGTGACGGGCGACTGCACTCACTCCCAGTATCCCTATCTCTCCAAGGGGATCCCGTGATCGTTCAGTACGTGCGGCAAAACGGATGGCACACGGACACGGAGGCCATTCGGGCCATGCACATGCAATTTCCCAGGGCTCCAATCCTCGCCGTCATGTGCACATGCAACCATAGTGGAAAAGCAGCGGCGCTTGAGGAACTCAAGCGCGAAGGCATTGTCCTCGCGATCATCGAGGGAGAGGACTGCGGCGGCCAGATTACCAACGAGCGGATCCTGCAAGGGTTCATTCGAAACTGGCCACACGCCGCATAGCACACGTGAACGTCTTCGAGCCCCATATCCCTGGGGCTCGCACTTTTGCGTTTTTCCCTCCGTGCTCCTTGACCGAAGTGCCCCTCATTGCTACACTCCCCATACTGTCATTACACCTTAAAGAAGTGCGTGGCGGGGTAGCTCAGCTGGTTAGAGCACAGGCTTCATAAGCCTGGTGTCGCGGGTTCAACTCCCGCCCCCGCTACCAACCACGTTTCACATGCATCGCGGGGTAGAGCAGCTAGGCAGCTCGCCAGGCCCATAACCTGGAGGTCGTGGGTTCAAATCCCACCCCCGCAACCAACAAATAATCCCCTTGCAGAGGGGATTATTTGTTATGAATATGAGGATTTGAACCATTGCCGCCTACGTCTTTTCGTGCTAGACTTTCATCCACATGACCATGACAACACACGCCGTTTTAGGCGCAGTTATCGGCGCCGCAACGGGCAACCCCCTCCTCGCATTCCTGTTTGGATTCGGCTCGCATTTTCTCGTGGACATCATCCCGCACGGCGACCGCGAGCTCTACGAATCGCATAAAAAAAAGCATAAACAAAAACGCGCATACGCCTTTGTGACGCTCGACGCCATCATTGCCATCATGACGGTTGCGCTGATGCTCGGATTCTCCCCACTTCAATTAGACCCGC
>CAZDJC010000040.1:0-5425 GCA_964505655.1 uncultured Gammaproteobacteria bacterium | reverse complement strand
GTGAGGGAACCGCGTCCGGTTCCCTCACGATCCTCGAAGGAGGAAGGGGTGACATGGAGTCCGATGTCCACATCGGACGACATCCAGAGGGGAAACGACGTTTCCCCATGGAGAGTCCTGCAAAGCAGGACGAGTTCGACCTCTCCCCCGCGGCACCATTCTTCGCTCCGACTGCGTCGGAGCTTCGAATGGCAAGCCACACACTTATCATTTGCGCAGTCGGAGCGAAGAATGTCCTTCGAAGCTCACACAATAAAGATAGTGTGTGAGCGAAGAAGGACAGGTTCGCAGAGCTTCCGCCTTCACTACCTGCTTCACTATGAGAGGCGAAGTCCCTAACGAAGCCCGAGGAGCGAAGTGGGGCTACATTGGGAAAACAGATCGACGTCAGTTGTTCAGCGCTTTGACTCAAAGCATTGTGAACTTACGTTGATGCAACATTCCTTTGAACGGATTTTGCATTCCTTATTCTTGAACAAAACGTATTCTTATGGTTGAAAAACCGAAACGGGGACCGCAACGCGGACCGCGGCGAAGACACCAATCTTCCGTGCGGACGTATCATCGGCCTCCACAAAAAGACGCGCAAGCGCCGGCATCGTCACAGAACGGTCAAGCGAACGTGCAAAGAACCACGCGTCCCGACGAAACATTCGTCGTACATCCAAAAGACATTCAGCCGCCGGCAGAAGGCGTGTTGCGTGTCATGGTTCTTGGCGGCTGTGAAGAAGTCGGCCGCAACTGCACGCTGCTCGAATTTGGCGGCGACATTATTCTTATTGACATGGGATTACAATTCCCAGACGAAGACATGCCGGGCGTGGATTACATCATTCCAAACATGACGTATCTTCGTGGAAAGGAAAAACACATCCGCGGCGTCATCATCACGCACGGGCACTACGACCACATTGGCGCCATCCCGCATGTGCTCCCCAAAATTGGCAACCCCCCGATCTATGGACTTCCAATCACCAACGCCATCATCCGAAAACGTCAAACGGATTACAAGGGATTCCCGAAGCTAAACGTCAATGACTTAAAAGTGCAGGACACCATTCGGCTCGGCAAATTCAAAGTCTCCTTCTTCCATATTAACCACAACATCCCCGATTCGGTCGGCATCCTTGTCGAAACACCCACAACGCGGCTCGTGCACACAGGCGACTGGAAATTCGATTTCCATCCCGTTGGTGAAGAGCGCGCGGACTTTCAGAAGATCGCCATGATCGGACACGAAGGTATCGATGTTCTCATGGGAGACTCCACGAACGCACCGATCGCCGGCCACACGATTTCGGAAAAAGTTGTCGGGGAAGAACTTGAGCGCATTATCGAGAAGGCGCCGGGACGACTCATCATCGGCACGTTTGCTTCGCTCTTATCGCGCGTCAAACAAACCATCGAGATCGCGGAAAAACTCGGGAAAGTCGTTGCGCTTGAAGGATATTCCATGCGCACGAACGTCGAAATTGCAAAAGAGGTCGGCTTCTTGAAGTGTCGCCAGTCCACGCTCGTCCCCACAAACAGGATCGACAAATACCCGGACAACAAAGTCGTTATCATGTGCACCGGCGCGCAAGGCGAACAAAACGCCGCACTGATGCGCATCGCCAACAACGAGCATCGCTTCATCCGCATCCACGAGGGAGACACGGTTGTGTTTTCTTCGTCCATCATCCCGGGAAATGAATCAAGCGTTCAGCGCGTCTTTGACACCCTCTACCGCCGCGGAGCGAAGGTCATCAACTACACCATGATGGACGTACACGCCGGGGGACACGGCCGCAAAGAGGACTTAAAGCTCATGCTTGCGCTCATGAAACCAAAATACTACGTACCGATTGAAGGCAACCACTTCATGTTGAAGGACAACGCAGACCTTGCGTACTCCCTCGGATGGGACAAAGAACACGTGTTTGTCGCCGACAACGGGCAGATCATGGAGTTTAAGGGTGATCGAGGCGCCATGCGACGCGAGAAAGTACCAACAAACTATGTGTTCGTAGACGGTTTAGGCGTAGGGGACGTGTCGGACATCGTTTTGCGCGACCGCAACGAGTTGGCGTCCGACGGTATGGTTGTCGTGATCACGCAGATCGAAAAGAAAAGCGGAAAGTTGGTTGGACAACCGGATATCATCTCGCGCGGATTCGTGCATATGAAAGAAAATCGCGACTTGATTGTAGGCATCAAAAACGTTGTGCAGAAAGCGCTCGTGAACGGCGACCCAAAGAGTTCCGCGGACGATGACTACATTCGCTCACAGATTCGCAATGAAGTTGGAAAGTTCGTCCTGCAAAAAACCAACCGACGCCCGATGGTGCTTCCTGTCGTCATCGGAGTATAAGGACGTTCACAAAAAGAAATCCCGCCACAGCGCGGGGTTTTTTTCTTGCGCAGGCATGTTGTGCTTGACGTAGCGCTTGGCATCATCTACCTTGCGACTGACAGTAACTGCTCTAAAACTGACCGGTTTAACCTCTAGTAGCGCGGCCTTAACTGGTTTGCTTCACTTCGCCCGACTCACAAGGTCGGGCTTATTTCTTGACATCAACTACAATCTTCGCTATGTTCAGGCCTCGAAGTACAACTAACTTCTGCATCGCAGACCAGTTCTGACTAGCCGCCCGACTCACAAGGTCGGGCTAATTTTTAACTGATCTCTTTACAAACACGCCGGATAAGATTGCTTCGTCGCCCCTCGACGCGCTTCGCGCGATCGGGACTCCTCGCAATGACCATGTTTGTATTTTATATTAACCTCTAATATCCAACTTCTAACTTCCGTTCCTCGCAATGACAGTTCTCACTCCTTCCTATCGCTCACTCTTTACAAGAACCGGAAAGATGGTATAAACGAGCCATCATTGTCCTGATAAGTCTACCTGAACTAGCTACACTGCTCTTCTGTCCTCTTGAGTCCTCCTCGTCGCCCCGCTTTTTGAAGCGGGGCATATGTTACCCTCTCCCCACGCATGAGCGAAGGCACGTCGTTCACGAACGACGTGCCGAAGTACCTGTTGTTGGACGAGACTAAAAGTGGACGCGATTACAAGCTCTCGCCAACAACAGGTACGAGCGAACTCTTATAGTCCAACAAGATCCTTAAGAAGCGCCGGGTCCTCCCCCTTCACGGGTTCGCCCTCATCAAACTCGAATACCACGGAAATGTCGCGCACGAATCGTTCCTGGAAGTGGTTCAAGACAAACGCCTCGGTGTCCAGAAACAAACGGCGGATGCGGTTTTGAAGCACAAAGAGTTGCGGCGATTCTTCGTACGAGAAGACGGTCCCGTCCGGCAAGTACGTGTTGGTGGGCAATGCTTCACCGACCTTGTAATCCCTAAAAAACGCGACGTTCACGTCCTTCACCTGTTTGTTCCACTGCGAGCCATAGAGAAAGCGCGCAGTGCTTTCGTCTGGAATATGGCGCAAAATACCGTCTTTCTCCACTGCGTAGACTTTTGGATCAGATTGAATCTTCACGAGCCATGTTCCCGGACGCATCGTGATGCGCTTGCCCAACGGCAGTTTGCGCAATTGATCGTCATTGATAGTCAGCACATTATCGAACTTATCAAAGTAGGAAAAGTAGATGTCCGGGTCTGGGAAGACGGCGCGTGAGCCATCGGATCGTAGCACATAGACCGCCGCATCCGTCACGCCGCGGAAGGTATCGCCAACCGCAAGTGCAATGGACTTTTCGCTTGGTAGGGTTACGTCTACAACCGGCGTCCCGAGTTGCAATGGTACAGCAATCTTCTGACTATCGACGGCGCCTTCGGATGTTGTTGGAATTTCGGGTGTGGGTGCTGGCTCCGGCGCAGGCGCTTCAACCGTTACGCTTACAATTGCAAACGCGCTGTCCGATTGATCGCTTGCATAAATCGTTGCAAAATCTGTCGCTTGGACCATGACACGCATCGTGCTTGATGTGATATCTGGTACCATCCACTTGACGTTTCCGAGGTTACGCATACCGCGCTCAATAGCTTCCCATGTTGATCCGTCATCTTTGGAGTACAAAACGTTCACAGAGTCGATGCGGCCTGTTTGCATCCATGCGATCGTCACCTCTTCCCCAGGTTTGTATGATTCGCCTCCGTTTGGAGACACGAGCGTGAGTGTGGCACTCCGCGTTCCTCCTCCGGCAATATTGTTGTTCGTAACCCCCGCGGTCACTCCGCCCGCAGACTGCGTGGTAAAGGAAAAGGGATTAGCTGATGAGCCGGTGATCGCGCCGCCGAACGCATTGGCGCTCGAGGCCATGTCGGGCGCCGCCGTAATTTCAATCGTCACAGCCGATGATGGCTGGAACTGTGCGTGTGTGATTGTTGCAACCGTATTGCTCGAACCCCATGCCACCTCGCGCTGTCCCGGATCCGTCGCCGTGCCGCAACAGGTGTACGTAAATGAGCTCGTGTTCATGGGCTCCGAGAACGTCAACGTGAGCGCATCGATGCGCGACACGTTTTGCTCATCGTTCACCGGATCTGACGACACGAGCCGAGGCGCCGCTCCGTCCACAAACGACGCTTGCGTCTGCGCGCCAAGCGTTGAATTTGTGGTCGTTCCATCCGTAATGGAAAAGCCGTTTTGTGTGGAGATAGCAATCGTGCCGGCGTTTTCCGCAGTGTCCACAACCGTCGATTCCGTCCCCAAGTCCACGTTAACGGAAGATGCGGCGCTCGTTAAAAGATCCGTCGTGCTTGAACCAAACGCCAACCCCGTAAAGTCTCCGACGCTTGTCAGCGTGAGGTCGTTTGCAGAAAGTGATGAAGACGCATTCAGTGTCTCGGAGAATGTCACTTGAATCCGATCGATTTTTCCGTCCCCGTCGTTATCGCGATAGGTAAACGAGACAATCATCGGAGCCGCCGCATCTGAAATAGATGTTGCGGCAAACGTCGCCATCTGATTTCCGGCTGTATCACCCACCGCTGTTGTGGCACCATCGGTGTAGGCAATTGTTGGCGCGGTCGTGTGACTGGTGATGTTGGCATTGCCCGCGGTGCCCAACGTCAAACGAATGGTTGATGTGGTTGGGTACGAGATGGATCCGCCCGAAAGCGCGGAGCCTGTGATGTCGTTCGCCACATAGGCAAAATCTCCGACAACCGCCGTTTGTGTAGACGCGGCTTCCGAAAGGGTTATGGTGACACGATCAACGCGGCCGTTTGTGTCAGCATCTTCGTAGACAACGGCCCGTACAAATGGCGCGGCTCCGTCGACAAACGTCGCAATGCTCCCACCCGTTGTATTGGAATTTCCGGCGGCGTCGTTCAAATTGAATGTGCCTGTTGTTGCGATCGCAAGCGCGGCCGAGCCTTCATTTGTGTCCACCGCTGTGGACGCCGTCCCCACGTTGATATCCACCGAGGAGACGGTTGATGAGATGAGATCCGTCGCACTCGTTGAAAAAG
>CAZDJC010000039.1:0-5508 GCA_964505655.1 uncultured Gammaproteobacteria bacterium | reverse complement strand
TTCTTTGGGTGGTGTGTGCGCGTTGCGGACGGGCGCGTCATGATCTTTAATGGTGTCTCGTACTTCGCCAACATACGTTTGCATAAAGCGTGTGTCTCGAACGTCGCCTCGACGCAGGGCAAGTTCCATCGCCGCACGTGTTTCTTCGATGGTGCCCACGCAATCGAATGGCTTGTGTTCTTGGAGTCCGAGTAACTCTTTGAGTGTTGGAAGCAGTGTCTCCGACGCAAATAAATCGTTCGCGAAGATGTTCACAACGTCATTGTGTGGAAGGAAAGCACAGAGGCTTACAAAGATGAAGGCGCATTTTGCGCACGCGCCGCACCAAAACGTTCCCACATGCCGTGCCGTTTTCTTTTGTGTGAAGTTGCGGTTACAGCTCCCAAAGTGCGAAAAGTACTCTGGGAATTGTACAAACTGCTTTACGATCTGGAGTTCAGAAAACGGGCGGAGCAAGCTGAAGGAACGCACGTTTTTTGTCACGAACGTCTTGCAGTATTGTTGGAAAGCCCTTTCAAAACGAAGCGTCTTGCTAAATTGATGATTGATTTTCATGCCGAGATAGTCGACGGTTGCTTCCTCCGCGCTTGATTCGAGCGACCACACGACGTCTGTTTTCTTGTGGAGAATTGCAACAAGGAGTGCCACAAAATACAAATATCCCGTTATGGGCACATGTCCGTTGTATACGCCGGGCTTTGTGTTGAGTTCGAAGAGCTGTGGATCGAGTCTGCGTTCCGCAAACAGTATGGGAGCGTCAAGCAATTTGGCCGTTTGCACAACGGGTTGCGCCTGACTTGTTGAAAAGAGCGTGAACGGAATGCTCGCCTTCTTCAACAACTCCCCCGTGACAACAGAATCTTTTCCTCCTCCAAGCGGGACGAGTGGGTCAAGATGCGGCGTGGATGTCCCGTGCAATACGCCAAGCGCAACGGTTGCATCTGACGGAAAATGGACGCGATCGCGAAAATCAATCTTGTTTTTATAGTAAAACTCACCAAGACCTTCGCGATACACCGATTCAAAAAAGGCGGCTTGTTCCGGATGCAACGATCCAGTCTTAATCGAAATGTCTTTTGGACAACGTGTTTTCCAGTAGCTCACACCACCCATGATATGGAGACCAAACAAGGCGCGATCAAACGCATTCCAGTCGACGGATGCTTCGTCTACGCCCTCCATGGGGAGCCAGACTTCTTCGTGAAACACGGTCCCTCCGAGCGTATAGCGCAACAAAACACGGCCGTTTTTAGGGGAGAATGCAAAAAAATCAAAAACAAACGGTTGTTTTATATCGGTCATGATGCGCGCCATGATACTCATTGAAAGGGGAATTGGGAAGGTTACGTGCCGTTCTTGCCCTGTATGTGATAGTCTTGTGTGCGTTATTCATCACACATTTGTTATGACTCATGACGCCACATTGCGGCGACCGTTTGTGGGGATTGTTGCGGCGCTTCTCGTGTTAGTGCTTTTAGGTGCCGGTTGTTCCGGTTCGACAGATTCTGCGGTTGGAGAAGATGCGTCGGAGGATGCGTCCGAGTTTTCAGGTTTGGATGGCTCGCTTACGGAGTTTGCGTTTGATGATGTCTCGGAAGCCCTCATTAGTTATCTTCTCGAAGAACCCGTGACGGATAATCCTGACCAAGATGTTTTTGAAGTGTGGATAGAGACGCAGGACGCGCTCCCCGTGAACGATACGTTTGAAAACCCAATTAAATTGCGCTCGGATGCTCTGCGATCGTTTGTGTTGTGGACCGAAGGGGAAGACAAACAGGCGGGGACAGACGATGACTACTTTAAGACCTACCGATACTAGGGATGGCTGATTCACAGCACCGGCGCAAACGCCGGTGCTGCCTTATCCACAGGTCCACTCTCGTAAGACACGCTTTTTTTTTGTACACTGATTGCATTACTTCAGAAAATCACTCTGCTTTAAATTTTTATGAGCGATCACACGCACCTGTTTCGATCTGTTCGAAACACGGTAGTACCCATTACCATCGCCACGATGGTCTTATTGAGTGTGCTGTCTTTGTCGTTTTTCTTGCTAAATCAGGATGCAAAAGCAGGACCACCGAGCATCTCCTCTATCCAATGGAAGAGTGGGTCAAACAAAATGATCCTGAATTTTAGTGATCCCGTTGATGACGGATCGCATGCGGCGCTCACGGCAGCAGATTTTACGGTTGCAGGAACGGATGGACTCACCATCTCGAGCTTGACTCACCTTGCAAACACTCCAGAAGTGACGCTCGTTATGTCCGGAAACCTCAACGTGTCGGGAGCGGGAGAAGTCACGATCGCGTGCGCGTCAAACTCTGTGTCATTCACGACACAGTCACCGTCTTATTGCGCGACGACGGCTACGGACTTGAATAGTATTGCGCAAGACACCTCGGCACCGGTTGTTTTGAGTACGACACGGTTGAGTGCCACAAAAATCTTCATTGAATTCAGTGAATTCGTGAGTACGCAGGCGAGTCACTACACGTTAACGACGGCTGCAGCTGGAGACAACACGACCATTTCGACAGTGACGCCAGCCCAACAGGGCGTCGAAATCGAAGCAACGGGGGCTGTCATCGCATTTGGCGATACGATTGCTGTTTCAAACCAACTTGCGGACAAGCTCGGAAACGCTGCAAATGCACAGACACTCACGATTGTGCCAACATTAAAGGTGAGTGAAGTTTCGTTTGCAACATCGACAAATTCGAAGGATGAGTACATCGAGTTATTTAACTTTGGTGATGTTGCCGTAGACATGTCGAGTGTTAAGCTGCATCTCTACGATCAGTCCAATACGACGGACACAAACATGGCGTTGACGTATGTGACGACATCTGTCCAACCACACGGCTTCTATCTTATTGCACCTTCCTCGTTTTCTTCCGGATCCCATATTGTCGCAGATGCGCGTTACTCCACGACAGCAGTACATCTCGCAGAAAATGGAGCGGCTTACATCAGTTTAAGCACAAGCGCGGATACGTCCGTGATTGACCAAGTTGGCTGGGGTGCTTCGACGAAGAAAGAGGGGACAGCCAAGACAGCCGCGGCGGCGGGAGAGGCAATTGAACGTATCGCACAGGTAGGAGCAAGTACAATCGCTATGATGTCGGGTGGGCAATACTTCTTCTCTGGGAATGCACAAGATTCTGCCAATAACAGTACAGATTTCGTGACGATCACAACGCGAAACCCACAAAGCACACAATCTTCGCCCGAATTTCCAGTTGGGTTTGATAATCAGGCAACAGGTGACATGACGGCGCCGACGGTAACGTCATCATGGCCGGATTCGACAAGCTCAAGTTTCATCCCAAATAGTTTTTCTACGGCATCCGTGAGTTTTAGTGAGCCGATGTTGTCGTCATCAATCACGACATCAACGGTGAAGTTGGTTGCGGTATCGGCGCCAAGCACGAACCTATGTACAACGGTAGCGTATAACCCTGCGGCACAATTTGGGCAGGTAACCTGTACAGTCAACCCGGCGTCGTTGCCGCTTGCCGCGGCTGGACATCAATTCATCGTCACGACCGGTGTCACAGACAACTCTAGCAATCCGTTGGCAACGCAATACACCGTGAGCTTCACCCCACAAGGCGGGACGTTTACGTTTGTGGACCAACAGCCACCGCATATCGTGGGCTCATTCCCGAACGACCAATCCACAAATTTCCCTCCAAACGCGACGATTCTCTCGGTGAACTTAAATAAGTCACTTGATACGTCTACGGTAACGGCGAGCACGGTTACAGTGACGAACCTGACAACGAATACCGCACAGACAATCAGTTCGATTGCGTTTGCAACGATCGTTGATCCAAACGACTCGATTAGTATCACACTGGCTTCCCAGCTCACGGCAAATCAAAATTACCGTATCTCACTCTCGACGGGTGTGAAGTCCTCGGCTGGCATCGCGCTCTCATTGGCTGAGACGATAACGTTTACGACCGAATCGACGTCAGACACGGTGGCCCCAAAGGTTTTGGCCAGTGATCCGGCATCTGGCGCCACAGGTGTTCCCGTTGGGCGACAATCTGTCGTGATTACGCTTGATAAAGGCATTAACTCGGCAGGACTCACAAATGCTATATCCATGACGCAAGGGACAGACGTAATAACGACTGTTCCTGCGTACAACCCTGACTTGAAGCAGATCATTCTGAACATCTCGTCTGTTCTTGAGCCAAGCACGGCGTATGTCGTAAAGATCAAAGCCGTCAATGATGGAAGCGCCTTAAAGAGTTTGGCGGGGCTCTCATTGCAGGATACAGATGGCACTGCAAACAACCTGCACCAATTCACATTCACGACAGGCGCCGCAGATACAACGGCTCCAACGCCGCTATTTGCAGAGATGACCAATACGACGGCTACGGTGAAATTTGACGAGCCCATGTTGGTATCGGACATCCAAAGTTTGAGTAACTGGACGCTTATTCGAGATCCAAACGGCGCAAATATCACCGTTCCTATGAACGCGCTTGCGGGACAAAGTGTGGTGTGGGACGCGGCCAACATGACGGCAACACTCTCTGGATTTAGCTTGACGCCGGGCGAAGTGTTTACCTTGCGGCCAGCGTCAACGGTGAGAGATGCCTCCGGAAACCAAATCGGGCAAACCGTGAGTCTTGGGGGTACTGTCCAAAATGGCGCGACGTGTGATTTCTGTGGAGGCATGGACCAGGGTATTCCTGACGACTACGAACACTGGGGAAATCCAACAGGATTTTCAACAACCTCGTTTGGATTCGTGCCACAGGCGGGCGTCTTCCCCATGAGCGCTATGGCGGGACTGACATCAACGTACATGGTAGATGTGCCGCTCACGAAACAAATTCCAACCGGAGCAAGTAACGGAAAGATCATTCTCACGTTTCCGACGGGCTTTGATGTGACAAATGCGGCTTCACACGCTTCAAGCATCGAAAACCTTGACGTAAATGGTATGGGCCCCGGCACAATCGGCATTACGTCGGTGACGGCTAATGCAGTTGCTCGAACGGTGACGGTTGTCCTCAACTCGGCAACGCGATGTAACAGGGGAAACACGTTTGGTTGCGGCGGAAGCACCGAGGACTTCTTGGCTTTCGATCTCTCGGGCATCGTGAACACGTCTATTCCGCGCACATTCGGTTCGCAGGGATACACGGTGGATATTCGCACCTTCAATGGCACGACTGTGCTTGATCAGACAACATCCATGCCGTTCTTTATCAACGAAGCAGGCGATTCAACGCTCACGCTTACGGTGACGGCGGCAGCCATGACAACGGGCACGATGGATATCGAAGTAATGTGTCCTTCGACGGGTGTGATGCAGCGAACCTTGAACTTTGCGACAAACGGTGACGGAACCGCATCGGCGCAATTTACTGGCCTGCCGGATCGCGAGTTCTGTAATGCGCGAAGTCTTGTTCGAACGGTTTCACTTGGAGGCAACACGGTCCACTTCCTGGGGTTCGACTTCATGCCGATAGACTTTGACGG
>CAZDJC010000038.1:0-5579 GCA_964505655.1 uncultured Gammaproteobacteria bacterium | reverse complement strand
CACTTATAGTTGAACTTCTTTTTCGGCGGATTGCCCGTGGTCTTCGCGCGCGCCATTTCCATGAGCTCCTCAATGTTGACGTTGTCGTCCATGCCGCTCCACCGCTTGATTTTGTCTTCAATTTCCTCACGGTTGCTGCCATAGCGCTCGCGGCTTACGCGAATCACCTTGGGTTCGCTGTCCGTCACGCGCGCAATGGGAGAGAGCGTCGTCGCTGAAAACGGCGCGCTTGCCACACCATCGATCATGAGCTTGAGATACACCTGATACTTCGGGAGATTGATAATGTCTTCCACCACGAAGCGCGGCGCCATTTCCGGTTCGAGCACGAGCCCATCGGGCGCGCCTACGCGAAAGAGCACAAGCGTTCCCACGTTGCCCAACACCGCATCACGCACTTCCTCTGTGAGCTGTGCGATGTATTGGTGCGCCACAATCAAGTTCAGACGATACTTACGCGCCTCGGACAAAATGGACGCAAACGACTCCGTCGCAAAGTTTTGAAACTCATCGACGTACAGATAGAAGTCGTGCCGCTCACGTTCGAGCACATCGACGCGCTCCATCGCCGCTAATTGAATCTTTGTGATGAGCATCCCGCCCAGTAAGCGCATGTTGTCCTCGCCGATGCGCCCTTTGGATAAGTTCACGAGCAGAATTCTTTTTCCGTCCATGATCTCGCGAATGTGAATCGTGGACGTGACTTGACCGATGATGTTGCGGATGAGTCCCGACGTGATGAACTGCCCAATTTTGTTTTGAATGGCCGCGACCGCCTCCGTTGCAAATTTCTCGCTGTACGCCGCGTACTCCATGACCCAAAACTGTTTGACAACGGGGTCTTTGATGTTGTGGATGATTTCGGTGCGAAACGCATCGTCTGAATACATGCGGTTTACGGCCAGCAAGGTCGTGTCGGGCGTATCCAACAGCGCTAAAATCGTATTGTTCAAGATGTACTCCATGCGCGCCGACCACATCCCTTCCCAAATCTTCTTGAAGACGCCCATCAGTCCTGCGGCAATGAGGTGTTTTTGCGTCTCGTGAACCGCCTCAAGCACGTTAAAGCCAACCGGATAGTCGAGGTCTGCCGGGTTGAAATACACCACGTCGTTGATGCGCCAACTTGGAATATAGTTCAGCAATTTCTCGACGGTGTCTCCGTGCGGATCGATGTAACACACGCCGTGGCCGTTGTAGATGTCTTGCAAAACCATGTTTTCGATGAGCGTCGTCTTTCCCATGCCAGTTTTTCCAATGATATACATGTGGCGGCGGCGATCGTCCGTTTTAATGCCGAACTTCCGATCTTGTCCGCGGAAATTCGTGCGGGCAAAATAGGTGATCTCATTTTCGTGATCGTGAATGCGAGGCATGTTGTTTACGTTGGCAGATTCGGAGGCGTGAATGGTTGTTCGAGTTCGTCGTCTTGAGATGCCGCGTCCGTCGATGCGGTTACCTCATCATATTCAACAAGGGGTCCTTCTGGCAAAATATCATCAACAGAATCTTCTGAACTCAAACCCGTAGAACGCATTTTTTTCTCGCCATGAGACGGCGCTGCCGTCTGTGTGTATGCAATAGGACGTCCCTGTTCATCGACTTCTACGAGCGGTTCGGCGGGAAGTTCGTCGCTTTCTCCAAACTTCGCCTCCGGAAGCGACGTCGGCGCTTCACCCAACTTGTACTGCGTCTTCTTAATGAGCGGCGCCTGCACGTCAATGGACGGGAAATGCCATAGCGTCGCCAATTCTTCAATGTTTAAATACATCGGTGTTGTTCCAACAGCCCAACTGCGAGATTTTAATGCCCTCATAAGCGTGCGCTGCTTGTTGCGATACTCCCAAATCATCCAAAAGTAATCATCGCGCGGCATCGTGTCTGGATCGTACTTGAATTTGTTGTTGTCGTAATGCGAGAACAGGGAAATGTAGGATTTCCACAGCGTGTTGCGGCCTCCTTTGTTGTACACCTCGTGCCGCGCCACATACCCCCAACGGATTTTGCAGTAGTATCCTTCCTTCGAAAGCTTCACGGACACTCCTTTCAGCTGCGTTTTTTGTGTGTCCGTTGCCACGAAGAACTTAAATAGCGGCTTCTCCTCTTTTGTCTCGCCACCTGGAAGAAGCGCGCCAATCTGACTCATCGTCTCACGCGGAAACCACAGCACGGGCTCGGCAAACTTTCCAAGTTTGCTTTTTTTGACAGGAATTTCCTTGCCATATGTTTTGAGAATCCACTCCTGGCCGTCCTTAACAGGTTTTTCTGAATCTCCTGGGTTTATTATAAGATGCACCCAAAACTGCTCTCCTTGTTTCAACTTCCCCATGAACTCAAACAAACTAATGAGCGGGTCCTTGAACACCTGCTCTTTTGAAACAGTGTGCTCAAATTCCATCCACGTGCGGAGAGGAAAGTAACTCGGCTTATCCAACTTCAGCTCACCGCCAAACACTTCGTGCGTATCGTTTGGATAGTCGTCGGGAAGATTTTTCGTGTAGTCTTCGACTTCGCTGATCTCCGCGTCGGGATACACCGAATAAATTGCCGCCTCAAACATATCGCGATACCCGGTGCTCGTACGGATAAAAAACTGAATGTACCCATCAATGCTCGCGATTTCAAAACTCGTCGACAGCCAATACTTTCCCTGTATCCATTTTTCCTTCATCGTGATGACAGACTTTGTGCCTTTCACGAGGTTAAAAATATGTTCGACGGCCTTGATGGTTTGTTCGGAATTGCGCGGGACGTCGATCGCGAGCACGACAAATTGTTGCTTACCGGCAAACTTTCCTTGTTGATAGTCAACCCACAGTTCGCGCAACCCCCACAACAACACCCAGACAATCGGCGCAAGCAGAATCAGTATCTTCCAAAAAAGATAACTCCACGGTTCTGCAAAGAACCGGTCAATTTCGTCGATGTTAATGACAAGCGCTCCTACCATTGGCCACCAGTATATCATTGACGGCCACGCTAACGAAAAAAATTATTCCACACGCTTCTGCCACGTTACCAAAAGCGGCGCCGCAATAAAGATAGAAGAATACGCGCCAACCCCGATGCCGATCATGAGTGCTAACGCAAAATCCTTTGTTGTCTCCCCGCCAAAGAAAAAGATTGCAACCAGTGAAAGCAGCGTCGTGAGCGTCGTGTTGACGGAGCGCGCCAATGTTTGCTTGATAGATTTGTCAACGATTTCGCCAAACGCTTCACCGCCCTTCAGCACATTTTCGCGCACGCGATCAAAAATAACGATCGTGTCGTTGACCGAATACCCCAAGATCGTGAGGAGTGCCGCCACAAAAGCCGTGCCAATCGTTACATCGTTTGTCGCGCCAAGCACCGCAAAGACGCCGACCGGAATAATCACGTCATGAATAGCCGCAACAACGGTGAGACAGCCATACTTCCAGCTCGTCACGTAGTGGCTCGCTTTTCGAAACGACCATGCCACATACAAAATGGTTGCCAAGAAAATGAGCACAAGCGCGATGAGCGATTTTCGCATGAGTTCCTGTCCGATCACGGGGCCTATGGAATCAAATCGCAATTCGTCCACATCGCCAAATGTCTCAAGCACGGTCAGAAGTTGCTGATGCTGTTCTTCCGAGAGCGTGCGTTGCCGCAACAAAACACCCGTTTCATTCGCCGGTTGGACGGAACCGCCCGTGAACCCCGCGCCTTCAATCGCCATGCGCACGTCTTCAATCGCGGGCGCACTCTCATACGTAACTTCCAAAATGCTCCCTCCGGTGAAATCAATGCCAAGTCGCAGACCAAATACCGCAATCGACACAACGCTCGCCACAACAAGCGCGCCGCTCACGATGTAGCACAACAGACGATGTTTTACGACAGACATATCACGAGCGTAATTCTTTTGAACCGTAGAGAGCTGCCTTCCGAAGCATGCGCGCGCGAGCAACGCCTTTCATGAGCAACCGCGTAACAACAATTGCCGAGAACATGCTCATCAGCACACCGATGCTCAACGTCAGCGCAAATCCTTGGATGAAGCTTGAGCTTAACCAGTATAAAACGGCACAGGCAATGAGCGTCGTGACGTTGCCGTCGCGAATCGCCGCCCACGCGCGTTTAAATGCTTCGTCGAGTGCCCGATCAAGCGCGCGGCCGTCGTTCAATTCTTCCTTGAGACGTTCAAAGATCAACACGTTCGCGTCCACCGCCATGCCGATGGACAGAATAAATCCCGCAAGTCCTGCAAGCGTCAAAGTGACGGGCAGGAGTTTAAAGATCGCAAGCACAAGAACGGCATACACGGCAAGCGCGATCACAGACATGACACCGGGCAAACGGTAATACAGGATCATAAACAATGCGACGAGCGCCAAGCCGATGAACGCGGCGTTCAAACTGCGATCAAGGGATGCGCGTCCGAGCGTCGGCCCCACCGTTTGCTGTGAGATGAGTTCGATCGGAACAGGAAGTGCGCCCGCATTCAACCGCTGCGCGAGAAGCCGCGCATCGCGCACGTCTCCAATCCCCGTGATCACTGCTTCCCCGCCGTAAATCGCTTCCTGCACGAGCGGCGCAGAAATAACTTCGCCATCTAGAAAAATGGCGATCTGTTGTCCCGTGAATTCCTCTGTCAGTTTTGTAAACAAATCAGCGCCTTCTTCATCAAAGAAAAGCGACACGTAGGGAACGCCTGTATTTTGATCAAACGAGACACTCGCGCGCTTAAGTTGCGCGCCGCCCAAACCCGTGGTTTCCCACGCCACGCTCGGCACGTCGGTATTCACCTTAGGAATTTCAATTTCTTGAAAACGATATTCTGGATATGGACGCTCGCCGCGCTTGTGTACAACGAGTTCACCAGTCGACGTCGAGACAGCAAAGATGTCCCCAACGTCGTGTGACGCGAGCCCAACCGCAAGATTGACATCCAAAATGCGCTGACGGTTCCAATCGCGATCACCACCACTTCCCTTCGCGGCTGCGTCGTCCGTGCGCTCGTCTGCACGCGCGGCAAATGTGTCAGGCGTGAGTTCATCTGCCAACGCGCGCGCTTCGCGCCGCGCTTCTGCCCGAGTCCGTTCCGTGTTTGAACATCCCGTTGCACCTTCGTAACAAATCACGATTTCGCTATACAGCCATTCATTGGCTTCGCGCGTGCTGTGATATTTCACAACGGAGTACCACGCGTCTTTTTCGAGCACGTTGATGTATATCCGTCCGACCTCAAGACCTCTTCCCGGGAGCACGCGCGCACGCTCATCCGCATCGTCCACCCAACCGCTAACGCCGTCGACACTCTTCTGCGGGCCCTGCGAATACTCTTTGACAAGTGCGTCAAAGTTTTCGCCTTTCAGTGCGCGTCCCAAGAGATCTTGCGCGAGTTTTTTTCGCTCGGCATTTGTTTCATCTGTCGCCGCCTCATCGCCCTCCGTTGGTGTCGCCGGTTTTTTGAATTCCAAAATCGGCGTTTCCCCGATTTGCCGAATCGCTTCGTTGATGTCACGCACGCCCGCGAGTTCCACAATGACACGCGACTTTTCACCGGAGCGTGACGTTTGTACAACAGGTTCCGCAACGCCAAATGCGTTCACACG
>CAZDJC010000037.1:1350-5619 GCA_964505655.1 uncultured Gammaproteobacteria bacterium | reverse complement strand
CCAAACGTCCCCGCAAGCAACCGATCGCGAATGAGTCCCAATACGCGGCTCGCAAGCGCTGTCCCGCCAAGTAAAACAGCCGCCCCCACGAGGGACGGCGCATTGGCACCAGAAACAATCGCGTGTTTACTCATGCAAAGACAGCCGAACAACGGTCACAATCATGAGAAGTGTCAGGATGCCAAGCACGATCACAAACGAAAGAAAAACGGGATTTGCAAGATGGAAAAATGAAATATGAATGTCTGTTGCGTCTTCGTCGACTTCCCCCGCTTGATTTGTCACTTGTAGCTGGACATGATACGTGCCAGATCCCGGGAACACGTGTTCTACGCTTGCCGCGTCTGATGTACTCCCATCACCAAAGTCCCACGCGATGAACACCGGGTTGACATCTGATTGCAACGCCTCGAATGCATAGGTGTTCCATGAAACTTTGCGCGCGCGAAAGATGGCTTTGGGGGAGAGCCGAACCGTGCTCGGGTCGATCGTCGAAACTTCTTCAATAGCTGTCTTCTGCTGTGCCTGTGTGTCGAAGAGTTTTAACAAGCGATTTGCGACTGTCCCTGTCGTGCCAGAAGGTGCGTCCGTTGATGTCTGTGGTGATATTTTTGGCGCCGCTTGTGGCTCATCCTGTTTTTGCGTTTGGTCTTCTTGTATGACGGGCGTTGGTTCCACGGGCTTTGCAACAGGCTCAACTTTTTTCACAAGCGGTTGCGGATCTTCCTTGTCCTTCAAACCGTCGTCATCCGTATCATTGTCTGTTGGTGACGTTCCAAGCTCGCGTTCCATTTCGTCTGTCACGCCGTCGTTATCGTCGTCGATGTCACACGCATCTCCCACACGATCGCCGTCGGTGTCTGTTTGCGATTGGTTTTCCACGGTCGGACAATTATCGCTTTCATCGAGAACGCTGTCGTGATCCTTGTCGGGAATCGGGGTAAACATCGTCGTTTGCACCCAGTTATTGCCCATGTTCGAGTCGGGAGGATCGATCGCGTTGATGCGGGCCGAAATGTTAAACGGTCCGGAAGGCACGACAAAATCTACAAAAACCTCTTCATCAAATCCCCCAGAAGGAAGTGAAATAACACGGTCGTTTCCGATTTGCACGTCACCGATGTAGAAGCCAACGGCGCCATCCACGTCCACGTCGCCAAAGTTCCGCAGACGTCCATAGATGCGCACCGTGTCTCCCACATAGAGTGTCTGCTGCGAAAAATAGATTCCCTGCCCTGCAAACCCAACATCCGCCACCGCGCTATGCGCCGTGTGAAGCGGAGAAAGAGCCGTGAGAAGAAATGCGAGAGCAAGGATCATTTTTTTTCGGGGTAATCGTAGTCGTACGGAATTTTTTTGTCGCGTATGACTTTTTTTCGAAGCAAGTGCGACTCCACACGCAGATAGGTAGATGCCATGCGCATGCGGCCAAATCGTTCATGTCGCCGCATGGAGATGTACACCGGGAATGTTTTCAGTATACCAAAAGTTCCGATGGAAGACCCGCGCTTGGCGTAATCGCAGTCCTCGGCAAGTGTAATACTTTCATCAAAGCCGCCTAACTCGTCGTGGACATAGCGCTTGACGAATAGACACGCGCCGGGCGCATGTGGGTTGAGCGTCACGGTCGCGCGAGCGTACGTGTTGTAGATACCGAGCATAACACGATCGGCGAAACGTCCTTCGTACGGACGCAACCGACACGTCGCAAGATCAAATTGCCGCGCGCGCATCTCTCTCAGCATGTCGCGCAAAAAATGTTTGGACGGCAAACGCACGTCTGCATCGAGAAAAAGCAACAGATCTCCATCGGCGGCGCGTGCTCCGCGATTTCGCCCAACGCCCGGCATGCCGCCTTTCACAACGCGTGCCCGATACCGCTTCGCAAGGTCACGCGTGTCGTCCGTGGAATCCGCATCCGCCACAATAATCTCGATATCCGCAAACGACTGCCGTCGAATATCCTTAAGGAGATTAGGCAAATACATCTCCTCATTTCGTGTGGGGATGATGATGGAGAGATACATATATGTTTATCGTATCAATCTGCACCAGTCTGTCGAGCGGCCTCACAGAGGATAACACCGGCTGCGACCGCGACATTCAAACTTGATTTTGTCCCGCGCATGGGGATGTACAGTCCTTGATGTACGAGCGCAAGGATCTCGTCGTCCAAACCATGCGGCTCATTCCCGAAAAGAAACACGCAGTGCGCCGTATGGGGTGCCTGCCATTGGTAAAGCGACGGATATTCCGGGCGACTCTCGCAGGCCACGAGATACGCACCCTCATGGAGCAGGCGCTGAAGGAGCGCGTAAACGTCTTCGTGTTTTGACCACGGGATCGTCTGTTCTGCGCCGAGCGCTACTTTGGTAATTTCCGGACGTGGAGGCGTTGCGGTGTATCCCGTGAGGTACACGTGCGATGCGCCAAACCCGTCTGCGTTTCGAAAAAAGGCGCCGACGTTGTAGAGACTGCGAATATTATGTGCGAGAATTGAGAAGCGCATACTTGCCATATTGTATCGTCTGATGTAGACATATCACATGAAAGTTGGATTTGTCACGTTATTTGGGCGCTCGAACGTCGGGAAGTCGACGTTGTTAAATGTGCTCGTGGGAACAAAGCTCGCCATCACAAGCCCCAAACCGCAAACAACGCGTCGACATGTGCAGGGTGTTTTGCACACGGACGAGGCGCAAATCATCTTTGTAGACACCCCTGGAATCTTCACGAGTTCGCGTGATCGTCTCACGCGTTCCTTAAACGCATCTGCCCAAAACGCGCTCAAAGATGTGCACGTCATTCTGCATGTCGTTGACCCCACGCGTCCGATTGGTCCTGAAGACAAAAAAATCTTTTCGCTCATGGAACATGTGCACATTCCTGTCATCGTGGTCATCAACAAGATGGACCTTCCACGGCCACCTTACGTTGATGCATTCACCTCGTATGCAACGTACGCCAAAGGTGTGGTTGCAGTTTCCGCAAAGACGGGGGCGCATACGCGGGCGCTGATTCAAAATATTACGGAGCTTCTCCCAGAAGGAGAGCCGCTTTACGAGCGCGGAGTGACGTCCAACATGTCGGAAGAGGAATGGTTTGCTGAAATTATCCGTGAAAAATTGTTTTTGCGTTTGCGAAACGAGATGCCCTATTCCGTGCATGTGCGCGTCACAGCGCTTGAGGAGCGCGACAATGGGGATTTGTACGTCGCGGCGGATGTCCTTACATCGCAGGAGCGCAACAAGCGCATTATTATCGGAGCGGGCGGCCGTGGCATCAAAGAAATCGGTCAATCGGCGCGCAAAGAATTGGAAGGCGTGACAAACAGGCATGTCTATGTGGATCTGCAAGTTGTTGTAGACCCACATTGGACAGCCGAGTTTCGCTAAGCCATCGCGTTCTCAGTGTTCACCATACACTCTTTGAGCGCATCCAAATCCCCATTGAGGCACACAGGTTGCATCGCGTGCAGTTCATCCGTGTAGGAGCATGTTGGAATTCCAAATAGAATGTAGATAGGTTTGTTGTGCACGTGCGCAAAACCCATTTCAAGAAACGTGTTTCCGCCGATGTAATGTTCTTCCCCATGCTTTGGGTAGTTCACGACAAGGATAGCATCGCTTTCGACGATCTTGTGGTAGTGCGCGCGAATTGCGTCGTGTTGGATGGTAAGGCGGTGATGAAGTCCCGCGCGTTTCATGTCGTCGTATGCGCCAACGGTGATGCCGCGCTTTTCAAACTCCACAACGCTCAACGGGAGGATACCCGTGTGTCCCAACGCTTCAAGTTTTGGAACAAGCGCCTGCATGTGCGGCGCAAACACAAGACTTCCGCACAGCGTGATCGTCATACTAATGCTCCATCGTCTTTCCCGCCGCCCATGCACGCAGTGTCTCTTCGTCCGTGGAGCCACAAATCCACTGGTCGCTCTCTGTATTCATAAAGAACGGCACGCCCGGACATCGGTTTTGACTCAAGGGCTCCATGAGGTTCGTGTTGGATTGATTATTCCACACTTCACGTTTCTCAATCGGGATCCCCTCGGCAATCAAGCGATCAACAAGCGGCATCATCTCTATGCAATGCGGACACGTCTCCCCATAGAATTCGTATAATGGCATACTGTGTAGATTGATGTATGAAGCTCAAGGATAACACGAATGTGCTCGTGGCTCTATGTTTTGGCGTGATCGGCTTGTGGCTTGTTTTGCCGCCCGCCGAAGCATTTCGCCCCCTGCCCTGTTTCGAAATTGTGCAAGCCGG
>CAZDJC010000037.1:0-1250 GCA_964505655.1 uncultured Gammaproteobacteria bacterium | reverse complement strand
AACTATGTCACGCCGGGCGAAGTTGTGGAAATTCAGACTGATGCGCAAGCGCGCGTCCGCGCGTTTGACCGCGTGTACGACATGGTGTCGGGCGACGTTCTCCGTGTTGACGAGTTGTCGCGCCTCATCACAACGACACCGTGAGCCACTCACCGAAAGTCGGAATGTCAACGTGCGCAATCCCCTGACGAGTAAGATGCGCCGCAAACGCGTCCTGTGCCTCTGTGTCGCCGTGTACGAGCACGACATGCGCAACGCCAGCGCTCTTGATCCAACGCGTGAGTTTATCGTAATCCGCGTGCGCGCTGTATCGATCCGTCGTGATAATTTCCGCGCGCACATCAACCGAGTAATCAAAGATCGTGACCGGTGACACGCCTTTTTGAATCTGTCGACCAAGGGTACCCTCCGCTTGATATCCCACAATCAACAATCCGTTTCGCGCGTCACTCAAATAACGAAGGAGATGATGCTTGATGCGCCCGGAATCCATCATGCCAGCCCCAGCAACGATGATCTTGGGGGCTTTGGCGTCGTTGATGTGTTTTGAGTCCGGGACGCTGCGCGTCACAACGAGTTCCGGAAATTGGAAGTAATCATCGTCGTGAAATGTTTGCGGGCGCACGAACGCAGGGTTGTCACGATAGGCTGCATAGACGTCTGTTGCGCCAATCCCAAGGGGCGAATCAAGAAACACACTGCCCAAGTTGACATGCTCTCGCTCGGCAAGGGTATTAAGATCAAAGAGCAGCTCCTGTGTGCGTTCGACGGAAAACGCGGGGATCATGAGCGTGCCACCACGCGTTGCCACGCGCTCGATAAACACGCGCAATTCATCAAGGCGGTTGTTGTCTTGAATATGCAAACGATTGCCATACGTTGACTCGCACACGATGAGATCAAGATTCGAGGGCAATGCCTCGGTGCCTGGAAGAAGCGGCATCGTGTCATGTCCAACGTCGCCACTCATGACAACGCGCGCGCCGTCTGCCTCCACAAACAGAAACGACGATCCAAGAATGTGTCCTGATTGCATCCATGTGACGAACACATGCGGGAGAATTTCCGTGCGATCGCGATAACTTACGTGTTTCCATGATCGTTCAACGCGTTCCACGTCGCGTTCATCATACAATGGATCAAGTGCGCACGTTTCTGACTCCTCCTCCATGACATGTAGCGCGTCTTCAAGAATCAATTGCGCGAGTTCCGCCGTCGGGCGTGTTGCGAACACAGGCCCTTCATAGCCC
>CAZDJC010000036.1:1935-5653 GCA_964505655.1 uncultured Gammaproteobacteria bacterium | reverse complement strand
TGCACGCCAAGCGATCCGTCTTCGTTGAGTTGTGGCTCAAGCGTTACAACAACGGCCGACTTCTTTGCATCAAGTTTGATGGGCAAAAAGATTTCGAGCGTTCCGTTTTGGAGCGCGGCGACTTGCGCGCCGTCCGCAACCAAGAAGTCCGGAAGTTCATCCGCATGCAGTGAAAGACGGAAAAACGACGTCAGCATTTCCTCCGTGAGCGTCACGGTCAACTCCTTTGAAAGCGCAGATGCTTTGAGTGATTTTGTGATCGCATCTTCGATGTCGGTGAGCGATCCATTTGTATTCACGACGCGCGTGGGCGACGGCGGCTCCATGCGGCGACTCAACAGCGGGATATTGACGAGTCCCGTTTTCGCCACCGTCCAGGAAGCGGACAACACAAACAAGACAATTAGCCCAAGGCATCCAAGCGAAGCACCGAGCGCAATTTTCGAGCCGCGCCGTTTGTGATTTATCGAATCCATGCAACGTCTTGTTCAAGAGCGCGAAAGCGCAACTGCGCATCGGCAAGAGATTCGGCAGCGCCGTTTAACCCACGCTCGAGCGCGTTCAACGCCGCGATAATCCGAATATGTGTCTCGCGCGCATCGCCCGGAACGCGGACATCAATCAATGCATCACGAACACGCGCCGCCATGCTCGCGTCCCCTTCACCAGAGGCGGCAACATCCCAAACAGGAGCAAGTTGTTGTTTGACCGTCGCGTAGTACACTTGCGCATCAAACGCCACAGGCTCTTCCGCACGGCGGATTTCCTCGACAAAACTTTCCCGCACGGCGCGATGTTCATCAAACCACACGATCGTGAGCGCAAGAATCACCGTGAGCGCAACAAGAAGAAACGGGAACCACGTGAGGTGCTTACGCATATATAGATATCACACCATGCAACAGGACTCCATCATTTCTGAAAATAGCGATCTCCGCGCTCTTCGAGAGAAAAAATCCTCGACGTAGGTTGCACTACATCTGCGGTTTTTTCTCTCTGCAGAGCATCGGATCTCATCCATTTTCAGAAATGCTAAGTTCTTTTTCATAGTGTGACATCTATGGCTTGGGCTCCTCGTCGCCACTCAACACATCGTGCACAAAAACAGTCACCATTGTTGCCACGGGAATGGCGAGCAATGCGCCTACAAGTCCGCCCAACCGAAACCCAACCATAATCGAGAAGATGCTGACAAGCGGATTCAAACCAACCGACTTTTGCATAATCTTTGGCGCAAGGACGGTGTTCTCGAGTTGTTGAATGCCGACGTACAAAAGAAGAACGATGAGCGCCTTCACGGGTGACATGGAAAACGCGATGATGATGGCAGGGACGGCGGAGATGATCGGCCCCGCGTACGGAACAATTTCAGCGATGGCGGCAAAGAGGGCAAGCACAAGGGGAAAGTCCACTCCAATGATAAGGAGTCCGATGTACGTCATGACGCCAATAATGACCATGAGCACAATTTGTCCTCGAAGCCACGATCCAAGTTTGTCTTGCATTCGTCCCATAAGACCCGCAATGTAGGGACGATACCGTCGCGGCGTGACATGGCGGAACAGACGACGCGCCGCGCCCTCCTCCACGACCATGTAAAACGCGAGCACGAGAACCAAAATAAACGAGGCGATGCCGCCGAAAATTCCCGCGATCGTGTTGAAGACATGCCCCGCGGCTTGCGCTAACCCTTCTTGAACCGAGGCAAAACTATTGGCAATATTTTGGGTGAGCCCGTACTGCTCGGTGAAGAGACGCACGTCCTCAAGAGCGCCGAGCGCCGAGGCAAGCGGCCCCTCCACGTTGCGCGCAAGATCAGTCAACTGATCAAAAAGCGGCGGTGCAATGAGGATGATGACTCCCGCAATGATGGCAAAGAGAAGGATGTAGATAATGAGAACTCCCAATCCGCGCGGGACACGATGACGCTCGAACCAGTGCGCAAACGGGTCGATGAGCGCTGCAATTAAGAGCGCCACGAAAAACATCGCGAGAACATCGCGCAGAAACCACAAGAGCCCGATACCGAGCAACACAGCGACGGCCGCGAGAATTGTGCGCGTTGAAATAGTAACGACGTGCGGCTTTTGTTTTGACATAGTGTCAGTATAACAACAGACGTCAGAGGTTGGAAGTTGGTGAAAAGCTTGCCTGTGATGTTTACGCCAGTCATCGCGGCCATCACATGTCGCTCAACAGCACATACGAACGCCCCACTTGACGTAAGATGCCATATCTTGTATGGTGCTTACGGCGATCGCGGCTTTGTGACCCGGCCATCCCGCAGGCCTCGCTCCCTACTCGTCGGCCCCATCACGACGGAAGCGTCCAGGGTCGCGGTCGCCACAAATCCTCCTCTCTGACTTTTGGAGCCGCTCACAGTGTGATGCGGCTCTTCCATTTGCGCGACTTGACGGACAAACAGGCCCGTGCTACGTTGCTTTTGGCGACCACGGTTGAGGATCCCGCGAATCCTCCCCCCCCTCTCGGGAAGCCTCTGCCGCGGTCGCCACCTTCTTCCTTCCTTCTTGGATACTCGCGAAGGAAGCAAGACCCCGCACTTACTTCTTCGGTGCGGGGGTTCTTTTTTATTGACAGAAACCTTTTTCTGCGCTATGTTCACGCTGCTGGTGAGTCGCGATGAACGTGGGCAGTCACCAAGGGCAGCACGGCTTGTTCCGATGCGCCTCTTGGTTCCCCCAAGGGAGAGAAGAATCCGACTGCAGCGCCACCTCGGCGTTTCTTACTATGCAGTCGCGTCTCTCGACCATGCGTCGGTCACTCCCGGCTCACCAGTTCGCAAGCCCACTCCTCGGTGCGGCTTGCTATTGTTTTAGGTATACTATAGTCCAATGCCTCTGCTCGCCCGCAACAAACGCGCAACATTCGACTTCGAGATTTTGGAAACCTTCGAAGCAGGATTGGTTTTGACGGGCCAAGAAGTGAAGTCAGCAAAAACGGGGCACGCCAATTTGCAAGGGGCGTTCGTGCACATCCGCGAGCACGAGGCCTGGCTCAAACATGCATTCATCGCCCCCTATACTCACGCCGCCGCAAACCCCGAATACGACCCGAGTCAAAACCGCAAGCTTCTTCTCCACAGGAACGAACTCAAACGCCTCAAGCAAAAACTTGACGCAGGCGGCTTGACAATCGTGCCTCTTTCCCTCTATACTAAGGCCGGAAACATTAAAGTTGAACTTGGACTTGCACGAGGAAAGAAGCAATTCGAAAAACGCGCGGCGATTAAAAACCGCGAGCTCAAACGCGAAACACGCACACGGCAGTATCATTCCTCGTGACGTCCACAGCGGACGTCTGTTTGTTCTCATCTGACGTCTCAAGAATGGCGCTGCAGTAGCGCTGCATCATTCTGGGGACGACAGGTCTCGACGTATGGTCGACGTATCGTCTGCGCAGGTCGGGGACGTGTAGGCCCCCGTTATCAATCCTACACAGCGAATACCTGCAAACTGGTTCGCACGGCTTCGGAACGCCTTGAGCGTTCCCACGCCAGCTTTCGCGATCGCCTGAGCGCGCTCGCACGTCCGTTGCGTGAGTTTTCCATAGCGCAACATCGGACGTTCATATCTGGAAACGCTGCGTGAAACTCGCCTTCACTCACGCACGCGGTTTGCGAAGGCAACCGGCTCGCGTCATTTTCGGTCACGTTTGACCGCGAGTCGTATGAACGTGATCTAAACCTGTACACGCTTCG
>CAZDJC010000036.1:0-1835 GCA_964505655.1 uncultured Gammaproteobacteria bacterium | reverse complement strand
GAGGCCGCGCGCCCGCTCGTTCAGGACTATCCGGTCAACCATCACATTCAATCCGAGGAACTCCGCATCGTCACAGGAGAAGGAGAAGATCTCGGAACATTTTCACGCGCATCCGCGCTTCAGCTTGCCACAGAGCGCGAGCTTGATCTTGTACTCGTCTCGCCAAAAGCCAATCCCCCCGTCGCCCGTTTACTAGACTACGGCCAATTTCGTTACCAAAAAGAAAAAGAGGCACGCAAGAAAAAAGCCAAGTCGCATCAGACGGAAGTCAAAGCTGTGCGACTCTCGATCCGCATCAGCGATCACGATATGGGCGTACGCATCAATCAAGCGGAAGATTTCCTTCGCCGTGGAGACAAAGTCAAAGGCGAAATCGTCCTGCGTGGGCGTGAACGCGCCTACGCGGCCTTGGGCACCGTGCGTCTAAACGAATTTGCCAAACGCCTCCAAGAGGAAAAGCAGTTGACACTCAATATCGAGCAGCCAGTCCAGCTTGTGAACAACCGCTTGACAATCCTCTTCGGTCTCAAGTAGGATGCCGTCATTCCTATGAAACTCCGGACACACAAAGCGATCGCAAAACGAGTGCGCGTCACCAAAAACGGCAAGGTTCTGAAGCGCCACGAGGGCCAGGACCATTTTAACGCGCGCAATACGGGGAATCAGACGCGTCGCAAACGCCGTGACAAACAGCTCTCGCGAACGCATCGCAACGCACTCATGTCCGCGCTTCCTTACGAAAATATCAAGTAGATATGCCTCGCGTAAAACGTGGAATGCAGCACACCAAACACCGACGTTCGCTGTTGCTGCGCACCAAAGGATACAAATGGGGACGCAAGAATAAGATCAAGCTCGCGCGAACGGCGATGCTCAAAGCCGGCGCCTACGCCTTCCGCGACCGCCGCGCCAAGAAACGCGCCTTCCGCCGACTCTGGAACGTCAAGATTAACGCGGCAACGCGTGCGCTCGGCACAACGTACAGCCGATTGATCCATGCGCTCTTACAAAAAAATGTTGCCCTTGATCGCAAATCGTTGGCCTATCTCGCAGAACACAAGCCAAGCGTTTTTGCCAAAGTGATCGAGTACGTGAAGTAATGTTAGAGATCAAGCCGCCGACGAAAGTCGGCGGTTTTGTTTATGCGTTAGCGTTTGACAAATTGCTTTTCTTCTGATAGCTTTTCGCACAGGTAACCCTCATGGCCTCTACAACACGTCATCCAGAAGGTGGAGAACCCAGAAAGACTGCGCGCGAAATCGTGCTTGAGCTTTTGCGAAACGACCTCACCGTTCGTGGTGCGGTCGCACAGGTAACGGAATCCGCATACCGCCGCAATGTCGAGCGTGTCGGCAATCGTGTCGAACAACTTGCGAGCGATCTTGCGCAACAGGCCGGGAGAACAGATGCGCTCGAGTATAGCGTCGACAAACGTATTGAAGGTAGCGCCGCCTCGGCCGTGAGCACGGCCCTCGAAGCCGTGCAAAGGATCATGCCTTTCACATCCCGCTTGAGCGCGTTCGAACGACGTTTCCGCGTTACGGCTGCCGCCGTCATCGCTTTGTTTTTTGGACTAGCCGTGTTTATCGGCATGTACACAAGCGACGTTTTGTCACGCAAGCGTCTGCTCGCGCGCGCAGAGGAAGTCATCACAGCGTCGAGTCAATTCTCGGAACGCGCGAAGGCGATTGACAATGCACTCACACGCCTCGAAGGTGAACAAACCACCGACAACTCGTTCCGTCCGGAGACGAGTAGCGCTCTCCACTCCCTCCAAACCCAGGTCGCCCTGTTGAGCGACAGCGTGGAGGAACTCCGTGGAGACATGCGAGACC
>CAZDJC010000035.1:0-5781 GCA_964505655.1 uncultured Gammaproteobacteria bacterium | reverse complement strand
GAGGAGAAACCGAAGAACGCGGTCAAGCCGCCCAAGATTTGCATGCGCCATACAAATGTATGAAGAATAAATGCATGTGTATATTGTACTCTTTTGCGTAATACATACCTATACACATGAGCGCCCTCTAAATAAAGATGTACAATGAATCAATCAGCACTTTTATTCATTCTCTATCAGTATGATGGGCTATTACGGAAATATGATGGGCTTCGGTCCTGGGTTTGGTTCACTCACTATCCTGTTGCTTTGGATTCTCATCGTGTTTGGTATCATCGCGCTCGCAAAATATATCCGAAAGAAATAGTCTGTGTTCTCAAATAATATTTGACTAAAACACTCTCACAGTAAATGCCCGTCCAATGACGGGCATTTACTGTGGCAGAGGTTCGCAAACGGCGTTAGAACACTTGTGCTCGTCTAAAACCTGACTGGATCATCAGAAAGATCGTCGATCCCTCGAACTCATTGATGATTTCTTCGGAGCTTTTTCCTGCAGCGCCGCGATGCATGAGGATAGTCCCTTGGAGGAAAACGAGAATTTTCACAAAAGATGCTTATTGGTAAACGCCCTTCCGGATCCGCCTTTCAAATATTTTTCAAATTGGATCGCCTGCATCTTGGTCAGAAACGCACCGTACCAGACGAGTTTATAATCACCGCCTTTTATCGCGGTTGTGCGCGTACTTTTCTGGCGGTGTTCTTCCATGCGTCGTTTAACATCTGTCGTCCAACCTTTGTAGAGCGTTCCATCTTTTAGATGTCGAAGAATATAGACGAAAAACATACAAACCTATTCTAACAAAAAATGCGCAATCGCGAATCCTTTTCATGGTCCTCCTTCGCCCTCTCGGGCTTCGGCGGACCAGCCTTCGCTTCAACTGGCAGAGGCGCGTGACTCCGCCAGCCGAAGCTTCAACGCCAGTTGAAGCGAAGGCTGGCAGGGGCGGCAGGAATCGAACCTGCAGTCCGGGTTTTGGAGACCCGTGGTTTACCACTAACCGACGCCCCTAGTTTCAGCGAGAACGACTATAGCAAGTATTCGTCTCATTTTCAAGTGCTAACACTCGTGACATTCGCATTGCATTCTGAAATAATTCCATCATGAGCGCTACATTCATTTGGGTGCTGTTTCTTGCCTCGACGCTCTTTCAGCCGATCGGGAGTTTGTTGTATTTTGTTGCGGCTGGAAATGCTGCGACCGTTCATCTTGTCTATGCGATCACAAAAGTCGTGATGATCGCCGCGCCCATTGTGCTCTTTTCGCTCGGACTCAATTTGCCGCGATTCACATTACAACGCGCGTGGAAGTCATCACTCGTCATTGGGTTATCCTCGGGCATCCTCTTTTTTCTCATCATTCTTGGAACGTACGGGCTCTTCGAAGCGACCATTCAACAGTACAGCGTCAACATTCTCGCAAAGATTCAGGATGTCGGCATTGCAAATTGGTATTGGGTTGCGGCCATTCTCATCAGTCTTTTGCACTCGCTCTTTGAGGAATACTATTGGCGGTGGTACGTCGTGCGCGGATTTGAGACACGTTTTTCACCACTTTTAGCAACGTTCTTTGGCAACGGCCTGTTTGCCCTGCATCATTACATCATTCTCTCGCAGTTTTTCCCGTGGTCACTCACGCTGATGTTCGGAACCATTGTCGGCGCCGTGGGCTGTCTGTGGTCATGGATGTATCGCAAGACAGGATCATTGCTTGCCCCATGGTTGAGCCACGCCCTCGCCGACGCCTCAATTTTTGTCGTGGGCTATTCTATCCTCATCGCGCAGTGATACGATATCTGTATGGACAACCGCGAAGCGCGCATGCATTACGAGCGCGAGCAATATTTAGGAGAGTTAGACAAAGCGCCAAAAGACGCGCGGTTTGAAGTCGAGATCCCCGGTCATGGAATGAAAATTATGGGCGCGGACGAACTGCGCACATTTTTAGAAGACACCTCCTACGACGATCTACGACTCAAAAGAATCAAACACATCGACATTCGAGAGGTTCCTACTAAAAAACCAAAAGAAAATGGATAACGTGCTTACACTCGCCATCATGCTCTCTGCAATAGCCATTGCAGCTCTCTTGACGTTTGCGGCATACACCGTGCCGCACTTGCGCGCTGTCAAAAAGCGAAATGAGGCATTTGTCGCACTCGGAAAAAAATTGGGCCTTTCACCCTATACTGCATACCGCAGAACATTATTGTCTGGAAAACATCATGATGTTCCCGTCGTCATCTCTTGGCATGAACGCGTTCAAGGATTTGGGTCAGAACCCGTCATGGTTGTTCACGCAAAAATAGCGAGCACCGACTCCGTATTGCTCCATACAACAACACGCCCACTTGGAAAAACGGGAGAGCTGACTGGGTGGAAAAAGTTCGGCGTGTTTTACATTGCCAAGAGAAGAGGCACAACCTTCGATAATCAAAAGGCCGTTCTGCAACATTTTTCAGAAAAAACTACTTCCGCGTTACTCAATGCGCACACCTTCACAAACGGCGTCGCCATTATTTCAGACTATCTTGAGACCCTCTATGGAAAATGTGTTGCACGCGATCTTGCTTTTGAGAATTCGCTGGAACTGCAAACATCCATACCATATGAAGTCGGGTCGCAACGGCTCGCTGAAGTTCTCGACGGCATCTCCAAAGTTTCACAGATGATTTCTAAAGATCTAGCGTAAACAAAACAACCGCGTAAACGCGGCTGCTTTGTTTGTGCGCCACCTATGAGACACGGTACCCAAGCCCGTTGAGTGCCGCAGTCACCTCTTCCTTTGAGATGGGGCGTACAGCTTGTAGCGCAACCTTGCCACTCCCAAGATCTACGGACACCATGTCAACGCCCTGGATCTTGTTCAAGGCCTTCGTCGTGAGCTTCACGCACGCATCGCAACGCAGGTTTGTGATTGTGTAGATAGATTCTTGCATATTATTCGACGATTATCGTTCCTCGATACATGCCCATCGAACAGGAAAACGAGATCGTTCCCGGTGCAACAGGCGTAAACTCTATGATGTTTTCCCCGCGTTCAAGCGTTGTACGAACATTCAACAGTGGCACAATCAAACTCGACGTACAGGTGTAAGACGACTCAGACGTGATGATCCAGCGCACCGGCGAACCCGCCTGCACGCGAAGCGTATTCGGTGAGTATCCACCCGCTGTTTGCCGCATACGAATCTCCTGCCATTCTCCCGTGTTTTCAATCTGTGTTGCCGCAATCGCGCGTTCAAATGATGGCAACGGCAATGTCGCCCATGCGTTTTTTACGTTGTAGAACCCAAAAACAATCACCAAGACACCCACGGTGGCGTAAAACACACGCGCGGCAATTCCCTTCATCACAGACGAAAGCCCGCCGATGCCCAAGAGCGCCGGCACGGTTCCCAATGCAAAGGCGCCTAAGACAAGCGCGCCCGTCCAAAAGTCGCCAGTGCTCACCGCATATAACTGCATCGCCTGTGTGAATCCGCACGGAAGAAAGAACGTCAACGCTCCGGATGTCACAGAGGCACGCGGACTATATTCCTTTGCATGCTCTGACATACCAAGCAAACGCGCAAGGGACGGGGGAAGCGTGATGGACTTGGCAGAAATGCGCGGTGAGATATTTGTGAGCTTAATTCCCAACGCAAGCATCACGACGCCAACGATGAGCGTGAGCACAGAGAGCATGCCGCCAGAAATATTGAACACGCTCCCCAATGTACCTAATAACCCGCCGAATAACGCATACCCTCCCACACGTCCCGCGTTGAAGAAGAGATGCGGCCGAAGCTTCTGCCATGGCGTTGCTTCAGGGTGCAGTTCAGCATGACGCGCCGCAACACCCAACACGAGGCCTCCCACAAGCGCCATACAGGTTGAGATACCGGCAACTAACCCCAATACCAGCGCAAACGGCAGCGTCACAGCGCTTTCGTCAAGCGTCAGTCCCAACAATCCCGTTCCGCGCAACACAAAGAACAAAATCACAAGAATCGCGAACCCAACGAGAATGTAACGCCAATCTTCCGGGCTTTGCGTGATCCATGGCAGAGGTCCCGCCTTTCCGACGTCATACCCTGACTGCTTGATTACCCTTTCAATCTCTTTTTGGCTCGGAATGTCTGCGCCGTGGGTAATGACAGCTTCCCCCTTGTGATAATTGACACGAACATTTTGAACTCCTTGAACTTCGCGGATGGCTCCCTCAAGCAAGATCTCGCAGGAGCGGCAATGCATTCCGCGAATCGAAACATGTTTTTGCGACATAGTGCACCTCAATGAAGAATCAACCGAGAACCGATCGACTCTTCTCACTCGCGCATGATGACCGTCCCGACAAGCGGCGGCGGTGCGTGCCAACGATGCAAAATTGGTGGAACAATTGCTGGGGACCCAAAATGCGTTCGTATGATAATAGACGGAATAACTGCGGCGTGCATCAAGACAAACCGTTCGCTCTCAACCACGCGAGATGCTTGTTCGCGACTTGTAAATGAGCAACAGCCAATCGTCGACGCGTGATGTACAGGCAACATGTTCCCAACTTCGCTTATCTGTGCGCCAACCGCCTCAAAGGCATGCACCGACGGGACGGACAAAAACGCATAAAAAAAGAGCACGCTCACTAACAGGAAGGCCGAAACCATTGTTGTTCGCAATGTATGCGTCAGATAACCCTACAATAGCGCAACCGGACATTTCAGTCAACGCTTTTTGCGTGTATACTGTGCACACTATGTGTAAATTCTTTCAAACAACGACGCCTCGCGCGTCCATTGAGTGGGTGCTGCGTATTGGTGTATGCGGTGAATTCTTGGGTCATGGGGTGTTGGCGCTTGGCGGCAAGGCCGCATGGGTTGAATGGATGACGCGTCTGTTAGGCGTCACTCCAGAAACCGGGCTGCAAATTGTGCACGGGATCGGCACGCTCGACGTGATGGTGGCCGCCATCATTCTCTTCGTACCGATTCGCCTCGCGCTCTTATGGGCGACGTTTTGGGGATTCACGACGGCGCTTGCACGTCCCATCATGGGAGAATCATTCTGGGACTTCATTGAGCGCTTCGCCAACTGGGCGGCGCCTCTTGCGTTGCTCTTGCTTCGCGGCTGGCCAAAGCGCGCGAAAGAGTGGATAGAATAATATGTTTCATCATCACAACTTGCTTCTGCAAATGGCCATCAATGCAATCGCGGGCGCGTTTCTGGGGCTCGTGTCGGGTTTCGTATTCGGCATTCTCATTCAATGGCTCACAGGGCTCGTCATAGATCCGACGTTCTCATCAGATGGCCCACAAGCTCTTGCGGTATTCTTTGGCATGGCCGTTGGAACGTTTGTGGGAGCATGCATGGGTGGTATTGTAGGACTTGATCGCGGTTCAAAAAAATAACGTTCGTCTATGAAACGTCTCTCTGTTCTTGGCATTTTATTGGGCATCGTCTTTCTCGGCGCGGGGTGTGCGTCCTTGCAATCGCGCTCTGGTGAAGGTCTTTCCACAAAATCTTCGTTTACAGTTGCGGAGATCGAAGCGCGTGTGAACCTAGATCTCCCAAACGACGCACGGATTGAGCAAGTGCTTGAGATTGGCGACAGTGTCACGGTCACCGGTTACACGTCCGTGGACGAACAAACGCTTCTTGATAGTCTCCACGCCCAAATCATTGCCAAGGGGTACGCCATTCCAGGTGTCACCGCGTCTCCCAAAAAGAGCACGCGCGAGGGACAACCTGCCGTTGTCTCCTACGCAAAAACAGTTTCGGGTGAGCGTCCGCGATTCGTAGGAA
>CAZDJC010000034.1:1254-5893 GCA_964505655.1 uncultured Gammaproteobacteria bacterium | reverse complement strand
GGCGAATATATCCAAACGCGGCACTGGCTGCTCGTGCCGCGCGACATTGTCACCCGCGCCGACTCCATCGCATTTGACCTTGTCACCTACGACGCAATGCTCGGCCTGACTGCGCTCCGTTCAGCGGGCCACATCGGAGCAACTGTCACACCTCTTTCCCCGAACCCGCTCGCGCGCCTCCCGCTCGATTCACCGATTCTCGGCCTTTCTCCTCGTCTCAAAAAGTGAAATACCGTCGGCATCATACACCATCGGCATGCCCTGACTGACGAGCAGTTGTTCAAGTGCAGGATCATCTTGCACCCACAGAAGATCAGCCGACTCGCGCGCGCGCGTGAGTTCGTTTCGTCCGTGTGAGCCAAACCACTCTTGCACCCACACAATTTTTTCATCCACGCGAAGTGTTTCGATCTCGTGCCCAACAACAACAGAATCGCCCGTGACCGATGGGAGCCACGGCGCAACATTCAACGGAGCAAGAATGACGATGGGCTCCGCGCTGTATGGTTCAATCCATTCAGCGGCCAGCGTCTCCCGACGAGGAATAACGAGCGCATACTGACGTTCGTGCAGCAGAAAAAAATCATGCCGCATTGTCACGATATTTGAAAGCGAAAACACCACAAGCACAAAACCCATGAGCACGGCGCGGGACATGCGCGTCATGCGGTCAAACAACGGGAGAAGAACGCCAAGCGAGAGCAGCGCGAGCGGGAGATGGAGACCTTCCGACAACCGCCGCTGAAAAGAGACCGGAACATAGAGAAGGGCAAAGCCAAGAAGAGCCCACACGGCAACAAATGCAAAAACGTGGTCTCGCGATGTTCGCTGTCGCCAAAGGCCAACCACCGCAAAGACGAACAACCCTCCATAACTCATGAGCGTCATTGGGAGCGATGTCGTCAGAAGAATGTTTTGACGCGCTTTGAGGAGAAACGCGGCATCGTTTACAAGCAGCCAGCCATAATACGAAACACCGGGAATCGCGGCAAGCGTAATGACCGCAATGGCGCGCCATGCGCGAAGAGCGGCCGTTTCGCGACGCATCGTGAGGAGAAGCGCATACCCGCCCGAGATGATGCCAATGGTCACAAGGTAAAATGGATGAATGAGCATAAGAACGCCGACCGATACCGCAAGAGTCACGAGGGCGCGCCGTTTGGCGTTCGAGACATACTCAAGAACACAGACAAAAGTCGCAACAAGCAAAAGAAGCGAAAGGAGAATATGCGGTGAGTGAAGAAGCGTTAAAAACGTATTCGACTCGGGAACCCAAAGATCCATGGGCCAGGAAAATTTCCCGGGTACCAACTCCTCTGGCCGAATGAATAACGGCGCGAAGAATCCAATGCCCGATGAGGTCAGAATAAAAAGCACTTGAAAGAGTCGATGCGTCTCCGGCAACACGCGCTTGCAAAGATGGACAACGAGCGCCACAAAAATCGGAATAAGCGCAAGGCGATACAGATGAAACGCAACACCGGCGCTCACCCCGACAACGCGCACAAGTGCCGCCGGAACAATCCACACAATCTGCAAAATCCCGCGCGTTGTTTCGGCGGTCAAAAGATCCGCTGGGAAAAAATCTCCGCGAGCAATTTGATTGATGTAGGAATAGTAAACAAAAAAATCTCCGACCGTCAGGCTGTGCGTCCATGTATACGTATCTTCTCCAGCCCAAAACCAACCAGCAACATACGGAGCGGCGGTGAGGATGATCGCCCCGAGTGAAACCCAAAAAATGAGAATGCGTTCACGATGAGTGAAGGAGGACATGAGACGCGCGATGATAAAGAATGAATCCGAACAGTGCGACAAGCGCAATGAGCAGGAGTAAGCTTAAAAATGGAAGCGCGTACGAGAGAAACGCCGCGATCGTCAAAAGAGCCGTCATCCACGCGACACGACGGGACGATGAAAGCAACCCAAACGGGATCACCCACACAACAAACCACGGCGCAACCAGAAAACTCGCAAAGAGCAGATACCCTAACCCCGCGCGGAACCAAAATTCTCCAAGCGAATACCCGCGCCAAATCCCAAAAAATAACGCCCACGCGTACCAAAGGGCAAAGAGGGACACGGAGATGCGTGAGACAATCATCAGCGCTTGATCCATCCCAAACCCGGCGCTCGAGAGCACGAGAAATCCGAGGAACGAAAACGGGGACTGGTATTGCACGACAAAGTATCCTTGCTGCGTCACAATTCCGGAAAGCGTTGCGAGTCCTTCCCAAAAAGGGGAAAACGCAACGATAGCAAGAAGGACTCCGACAAGCCCGCCTCCAGCAATCGTTGCCGCGCGCGCGACGCCATTCCTCCCGCTTTTCCATACTAGAACAATCGCAAAAGGAATGAGAAGAAGGGAAAGATATTTCACAAGAAACGACGCGGCAAGAAGCGGCAAGACGGCAAACGCGCGCCGCCGCACAAGACACAGCCACGCCGCTAGAATGAGCATGACCATTACCATATCATTGTGCCCATTGTTCACCGCCTCAAACAGAAGCAACGGATTCCACGCATACAGGATCGTGACGGCGCGCGCTCGCGATGGAGCATACTGTTCAGCAAGGTGGTGCACTATCCAAACAGACACGAGAAAAGCAACTGCCGGGACAAGTCGGTACAACACAAGATGGGCAAAGAGCGAATCTCGCGCGAAGGTTTCAACGGGCGCCATGAGGAGGAGCCAGAGCGGCCCATAGTTCAAAGTGTTCCCATGCCACTGCGGCGGGGAAAGCGGGAAAAAGATGTCGTGTGAAATGGCGGAGGATGGAATGATAAACGGGTTGAGACCGGCAACAACCCACTCTCGAACGCGGACAACGTAGTTCCACAGATCGGCTGATCCAATGGGCGGCAGGAGGAGAAAAATCAACACAAAAACGCTCGACCAGAGCATGATCCGCCGAAGAGACAGCGCATGTACGCGCATCGCAATCCGAGAGCTGAACCCCCACAGAAGAAGACTCCCGACAACAAGCGCTCCCATTACCGCACGCGAAAAAACCCCAAGCGGCGGAAGCGATGATTCATTCAAAACAAACGGAATCACTCCAAACAGCGCCAAGCACAGTGCAAGCGCACAGGCGAGCACATCAAGCATCACACGATTATGTCTTCGCTCGTGCTCCATATTTTAATCGCACAATCGTTATAAAAAATTTCACAATTTCGCGTGTTCCAAGTTTTGATTTTCCGTTCGTTCGATCAACATAGCAGACGGGCACTTCGACAACGCGCAACCCCAAATGTTCAACGAGATACAAAATCTCCTCCAAAAATGAATACCCGTTGCTTTGAATGGAGGCAAGGGGAATACGCTCAAGTGTCTCGCGTCGATAACAGCGATATCCGCTCGTGACATCATGCGTTTGTATGCCCAAGAGCGTGCGGGAAATCATCATCGCTCCGGCGCTCGCGAGTGTTCGTACCCAACTCCACCCAAGAATACTCCCACCCTTCACGCGTCGCGATCCAATCACAAGATCGGCGTGACGCGCCGCCTCGAGAAGACGCGGGAGATCATCAGGATCGTGTGAGAGATCGCAATCCATGGTGATAATGGTGCGCGCTCCCTGGCTCATCGCATACCGAAAGCCTTCGATGTAGGCACTGCCGAGTCCAAGTTTCCCCGGGCGATCACACACATGGATCGGATACTTTTGAGAAAGCGTATGAGCAACTTCACTCGTTCCGTCTGGCGACGCATCATCCACAACGCACAGCTCATACTCTTGAAGATGTAGCGCCGCTATTTTTTGAACGAGGCGTTCAAGGTTCTCGCGTTCGTTATACGTTGGAAGAATGATGCATGTTGTCATAATCGAACATCAACGATTCTGTCATGATCGTCGCTATACAGAAGAAGAAACGGCGTTGCGGACAGTTCGCGTGTGATTCGCTCCCATTCTTCTGGAGAGAAGAGATCTTTATGGAGAACAACAAGATCAACGTTCAGCGCGCGCAAAAACTCGATGCTCGCGTCGTTTGGGAACCCGGGCATTATTTTCATCGCATCTTGAAACGTGTCGGGAAAATGTCCGCTATATCCATTCACCATTTTCATGCCGTGAAACGCCGAAGCATAGGTGTAACGCCCTTCAATGAGCACATTTTTTCCAATGGGCAATTCGATCATCGTGAAACTTTCGTGATGTTCACGAATCCACGTATACACCGGCGGGAGATCGGCGAAACGCGGCGCGCGCTCGACCCACACAGGGACAAACGGCGTGAGCACGAGCTCGAAGATAACAGCTCCTGCAAGAAAACCGCTCACGACCCAACGTTTCATGGAACGCATGCGTTCAAACATCGGCGCCCACCCCATGCTCGCGAAGGTTACCAACGCGAACACCACAAAAATGCTCGACCGTGCAAGAGAGCGTAAGGAATGGAAGCCCGGAAGGAATGAAAGGATGGAATATGGCCCAGCGATCGTTGGCGCCCCATCAGTAATTTGAATCCGAGGGCCAAGCGACAGCAAAAACGCAGAGACGAGAAAAACACCAAGAGCAAACGTCTCTCTCTTAGCAGCGCGAGGCAGAGAAGAGAACCGTTTGATGAACAGCACAACACCTGAAGCAAGGGCAAGAAAAGGAACAAATCCAAGAAAAAAATAACGCTCTGTTGT
>CAZDJC010000034.1:0-1154 GCA_964505655.1 uncultured Gammaproteobacteria bacterium | reverse complement strand
ATCGAACTGCCAGGCGATGAGCAAGGGGTCGGCAGAGTTGCCATGGAGCGTTCCCGGCGCTGTGACAATAGGGTACGTCAACGCAAGCGTCAGCAAGAGAAACCCAAAGATAATCAAGAGATGATGTGAAAAACGAAGCTTCACGTTGAAAAAAACTTACAACGGATAAGAACGCCGACCGCAACAATTCCATCTTTCCATGTAATCTTTTTCCCCTCGCGGTATTCTCGGCCGGAATACGTAATTGGCACCTCCCAAATGCGCTCACCGTGCTTCAACGTCTTGGCGGTGAGTTCGGGTTCAATGTCAAATCGATTTGCGCGGAGAGGCAGACTTTGCAAGAGCTCGCGGCGAAACACTTTATAACACGTTTCCATATCCGAAAGGGTAGAATCGTACAAGAGATTCGTGACAAGCGTCAAAAATTTGTTCCCGAGCGCGTGCCAAAAAAACATCGCGCGGCCAGATCCCGAAAACCGTGACCCATACACCACGTTCGTCTTGCCATCGCGAATCGGGGCAAGGAGCCGTTCATATTCTTCGGGACTATATTCAAGATCCGCATCTTGGATAATCACCACGTCGCCTGTGGCATGCGGGATCATTGTCCGAAGAGCCGCGCCCTTGCCTTGATTCTTTTCATGATGAAACACATGAACCCCTTCACTGTTCGAAAAACTCGAGAGAATCTCTCGTGTCTGATCTGTTGATCCATCATTACAAATCAATATCTCCTTCTCAAGAGGAACGGCACGGACGCGTTCGACAAGTTCATGCACTGTCGCCTCTTCGTTAAAGACTGGGATGAGGATCGTGATTTTCATGACGGGCGCTCCTCTCCGATCGCCGGTCGTGGTTCCAGAAGGAACGCGAGAATACACATGCTCACAACCACGGCAAGATAATTGATATTCAAAAACCTCGAAAAAAATGCGGCAAGCCCAAACCACATCCCGGAAAAAAGAATCGCCAGAGAGAGCTTTTGATTCTTCTTCATTTGGTGAAAGAAAAAGACTGCCGTTGGAACAAGGACAATGAGCTGAGGAATCCAAAACGGAAAAGAGGCTCGCCAATCGACAGCTCCGACAATCACAAGCAATTGAGAAAATCCAAAACCCGTGATCGGGTAGCTATTCTGAATGCTCCCAGAGGCA
>CAZDJC010000033.1:0-6092 GCA_964505655.1 uncultured Gammaproteobacteria bacterium | reverse complement strand
CGCATCGACGCAACTGGAAGAGTGGACGCATGGAGTGACTCTTTCTTGCTGTGCAAGGAAGGCAGTGGGTACCGCTGTATTCACTTCAAGCGAACAACGGAGGCATTGGGGCATGTAGCGCCCATTACGCCAAACCCTAAGATGCGCGACATCGAGTACACCGTGACGGTCAGTGTCTGTGATCTGCCTATGCTTCTGCGGACGCACGCACAAGACGAACTCAAGTCGAAGAAGGCTTCAGAAACGCAAGCATCAAACTGGACGAACGGCATTGTTTGGAACGTCCTGAAGCAACAGATGTACGAAATGGAAAACGCCGAGAGCAATCGGCTCGGCGCCTTGTACAATCCGCTCGACAAGATCCAAAGAGAGGCATTCGACGGAATTGTCGAAGGGTTCCTCACCCCTCGCCTCGAATCGTCGGGACTGTGCAACGTCAAAGTTACGTCATGGACGATTCGCTAAACGAACTCAAATCGCGCCCCACTCTACGGGGTGCGTTGCTATTTATAACATATATTATTGCGAGGAATGGAAGTTGGACATTGGAGGTTGGTATCAAGTACAAGAACAGTCATTGCGAGGGAGCGTAGCGACCGAAGCAATCATGGCTGGTATTCTTGTGAAGAGATTGCTTCGTCACCCTCGCAATGACGATTTCCAAATTACACCACACGATTCTTCGGCTTACGGCCAGACAACGCGGCCACAATATTTTCCGCGGCGCGCCGCGACATTGCCTGACGCGTCTCGATCGTGGCACTCGCTGTATGCGGCGTCGTAATCACGTTTGAAAATGCAAGAAGCGCTTTTGGAATTCGTGGTTCGTGTTCAAAGACATCAAGCGCCGCTCCCGCGATTTTCTTTTTGCGCAACGCGTCAATGAGTGCCGCTTCATCCACAATGGCCCCGCGCGCGGTATTTACGAGGTATGCCGTCTTTTTCATCACATCGAACTCTTTACGCTCGATCAAATGATGGGTGCTTGGCAGGAGCGGAATATGCAAAGAAACAAAGTCAGCTTGACGTAATAGGCCGCGCAGATTCATGCGCTTCGCGCCATACTTTTTCTCCGCAACGATATTTGGCCGCGGATTTGCGTAGAGAAGTTTGATGTGAAACCCATCCCACAAGCGTCTCATGACGCGCTCGCCGATGGCGCCTACGCCTACAATCCCAACTGTTTTTCCAATGAGGTCCGTGCCTAGAAGTAACTGCGGCCCCCATCCAACGTAGTGTCCGCGGCGCGCATACTCATCTGCTTCAACGATGCGGTGCGCGAGCGCAAACATGAGCGCGATCGCGTGCTCGGCGACGGATTCGCTGATCTCGTCTCCTGCCGCATTGCATACTATAACGCCATGTCTCTTGGCGGCTTCAAGGTCAATGTTGTCTACGCCAACAGCGTAGTTTGCGACAACGCGTAGTGACGCTCCCCCCGCTTTCAACACGCTCTCGTCAATATGATCCGTCAAGATACTCAACAGCGCGTCGTACGTTTTTGCGCGTAGACGCCGGATCAACTCTTTGCGCGGCATCACTGTGTCGCGCTCGCTTACGTCCACAATGAACCCGTTCTTTTTCAACAGCGCGATCCCCGCATCGGGAATGGGTCGCGTGACGAGAACATGTTTCCCCATATCATTCCGGCAAACAGAAGATTGTGTAGCCGAGCGTGTCGCGTGGGAAGATTTCTTTCCCGCTCGCATCTTTGGCAATACGATATGTTTTCACCTCGGCGCACTGATGGTTCATCCAGAAGACCTCAAAATCGCCGGCGCCCCCAAAGTCGCCATAGTTGCTCGCAAATCCGTAGTCGGCATTTGCCGTGCGTTCATCCGCCTTGCCGGAAACAAGATCCCAAAACACAAATCGGCGCGATACGGCGTCTGCGGAAGAGCTTGGATCGTTAGGATTGTCGTATGCGGCGGCGAGGTAGCGCTGATTTGGCGACAGAGCGACAGCGGACGCAATAAACGGCAATTGTTCGAGGAACGGGATGGGCGTGAGTTCCGTGCCGCTTTCCACATTGAATTCAGCAAGAAGCAGTCGTGGAATATCGGAATCGAGCATCACGCGCCGCAAGAAAATGCGGCCATCAAATCCGCGCTGTGGCTGTGCGTACATGTCGTAATGCTGTCCTTCGGGGAGTGTTGCGACGGTTGTCTTGCTACCGGTTCGCATGTCTTCTGCGAGGATGCTTGTGGGCGTCACATATGGTCGAATAGCGGGCGTTGTGTAGTAGGAGGGAACGGCCTTCGGCGCTTGTTCGAGCGTTTGCTGCAATGCATTCGCCTGTTCCGACAATACCAGACTTTGCTTTTGCAATTCCGAAACGCGTACGGTTGCCGCGTTAGTTTTCACGAAGAACAAATACGCAATGACGCTCGTTGCAACGGCGAGCACGGCAGCCACGATGATGCCGACGATGTATCCCGTGTGCATGTGCGACGGAGCGCCTCCCGTTTGTGCGGGCGTGATGACTTGTTTTGGTGCAACCTCCATAGAAATGAAAATGAAGAACGAACGTGTGTTTCAAGTATAACTCTCAACGCGCACGCTTCCAAGCCGACGAGTTCCCGGCATGCGCTCGAGAAGCCCGTTTTTTGCGCCGATTTTTTGGATGACGGACTCGGCATTCAGTGTCGCAAGACGTAGTGCATCTGTGACGTTGCCCGCAAAGGACGCAAATCCACTCACAAATCCACTGCCAAACGCATCTCCTGCGCCTGTGGTGTTTACGATTGTGACGTCGTTCGGAAATGCGCGGAAGCGTACATCTGCCTGTCTGGCGTGCGCACCGTGCGTTCCGTCTGTCATGACAAACACATCTTTCACGTGCGAGGCCATGCTTCGAAGGAGGCCTTCCGTGTCGTGATGCGATTCGCGCGTGAGCATTGCGGCTTCCTGTCGGTTGAGCAACACAATATCCGCATGGCGAAGCAATGGCTTGAGTTTGGAGAAGCCGTGCGCAAGTTCAAGCGTGCCGGGATTCCACGCGATACGGCATCCGGAGGCATGCGCCCGTTCAAGAACCGTTTTTACAATCGCGATGTTGCCTCCGAGCGACGTCACATATACCCATTGCGCACGAAACGTTGCGGGAATATCGCGCGTGACCCATGCGGAGGATGCGCCGCGATACACAATCGCCGTGCGTTCGCCACCTTGCGCCGTGAGCAAGAGGGAATAGCCGGTAGCGTGATGCGCGTCTTCCGTGACGAGGTCGGTGTAGATGCCGTGTGCGTGCAAGTCGTCACGCACGTTCTGGGCAAGTTGGTCGGATCCCACACGGCACAGCACGGCTGTTTTAAATCCAAGATGCGCAAATGTTGCGGCGGCGTTCGTTGCACCGCCACCGGTTTCAAATAATGGCGCCTCGACTTCAATTTTTGATCCCAAAACAAAACACGCGTCCTTTTGTCCGGTCGTGATGTGTGACGGCGCCACGCGGAATGCATCGCTTTGGATGTAGACGTCGCGCACCGCCGCGCCCACGGTGATGACATCGAACGTTTTCATACGCGATGTGCGGCGCCAAACAGTGCGAGCTTGCTTTCAACAATGCGCGCGACGGCTGCGCGGCCTTCGCCTAAATAGGACCGCGGATCAAGATTGTTTGGCCGACGTGTCATGGCACGATCCACGGCTCCCGAAAACGCGATACGTAAATCCGAATCCGTATTAATTTTTGAAATGCCATGTTGAATGGCCTGTTTGAGTTGCACTTTTGAGACGCCGTACGCGTGCGACAAATCCGCGCCATATTGCTCCGCGACGTCTTTGACATGAGATGGCAGTGAGCTTGCGCCGTGAAGCACAAGGGGAACGGAGACGTTTTTCTGGATCAATTGCAGGCGTTTGATATCGAGTCGCGCGTTTGCGGAAAAAAATTTTCGGATGCCGTGCTTTGTGCCGATGGAGACGGCGAGCGTGTCGCATCCTGTCTCTTTGACAAAACGCCGCGCATCTTCAGGGCGCGTCAAATACGCATCGCTCTTTGAAACGCGCACGCGGTCTTCTTCACCCGGGATACTCCCAAGCTCGGCTTCAACGGCCATGTGGCGGCGGTGCGCGAGGCGAACGATTTCTTTTGTGATGCGGACGTTTTTTTCAAATGAGAAGCGCGAGCCGTCAATCATGACGCTTGTGTACAGGCCGCTTAGGATGGCGCTCTTCACAAGCGCGATGTTTGTTCCGTGATCGAGATGGAAAGCGATCGGCACGGTTGAGGCGCTGGCAACTGCGTGCGCCATGGCGCCCAACACCTGCATGCCGCCGTAGTCGAGCGCTCCTTCACTTGTCTGGATGATGACGGGTGCCTGCGCTTTTTCTGCGCCCAAAATAATTCCTTGCAGCATTTCCAAGTTGCTGAAATTAAATGCGCCGACCGCCCAGTGGTCGCGACGCGCGTCACGCAAAAACGAAAGGGGAGAGACAAGCATTTAGATTTCTTTTACACGATAGTCGGGCATGTCACAAAGGCGCTTTTCGAGACTCTCGCGCGCCAACAATCCGGCATGCGGTCCCACGTATTGTACTACGGACGCTGCGTTCACGGATCCCCATGCGAGCGCCACATCGAGTGGCTTCTCTAAAATAAGCGCTGCGATGACGCCCGTTGAAAACGCATCGCCGGCGCCCGTTGCCTCGACGCGTTTCCCGGGGAAAGCCGGTGCAAAATAAATTACGCTATTTTCTGTGGCCCACGCGCCGCGTTCGCCGTCCGTGATGACGATAATCTTTGGCCCCATCTCTTGGAGCGTGCGTAAAAGTGGACGTGGATCAACAAGATCACACCCGCACAACTCTTGCGCTTCATCTTTATTGACGACGAGGAGCGATGTTTGTTCGAGGAGCTCGTGAAGGGTGCGGTCGTTTTCCTCAAGTTGGATGGCGCCAGGATTCAACGCAATTTGAACACCATCTTCACGGGCGTCGTCTGCGATTTCTTGGAAGAGTTCGCGGTAGTTTGGCCCCAGTTCTGTCACAAAAAGCCAGCGCGCGCGCAACGGATTTGGAAGATGGTATTCATGCCTGCGATGGACGGCCAACACCGTGCTTTCGCCCTCAAAATTCAACACCGCAGAAAAACTGCTTTGCGTTCCGGGGACAATCTCAACCAAATTCGTAGGGATGCCCACCCGGCGCAGGCCGTCAATAGCAAGTGTTGCCGTTGTGTCATCACCAACCACACTGATAATGGACGTTGTCACGCCGAGCTTGCGCGCACCGATTGCCATATTGGGCGCCGATCCTGCCATCATCGTCACAGCGGAGGCAACCGGGATCTTCTGTCCGTACTTCAAATTGATCGTGCAATCTTTTTTGTTCTTGCTGCACGCGACTTTTGCTTCGTCTCCAAGGTCGATGAAGACGTCGAGCTTAATGTCTCCAAGCGTGATGAGATCAAACATGAATCCTCCTTACTCTTTTATGAATTTTAAAACGTGTTTGGCAATGCCGTTGCGGTCGAGTCCAAAGTGACGGATGAGCTCTTCCGGCGTGCCGGAAGTGCCGAATGTGTCTTGCATGCCCATGCGTAGAACGGGTGTTGGATAGTGACGCGCCAATGTTTCTGCGACGGCGCCGCCAAGGCCGCCGATGACTTGTGCTTCTTCGAGCGTGACAACACGTTTGCATCGCTTTGCCGCTTCAATCACTGTCTTTTCGTCAAGCGGTTTGACAGTGTGAACGTTCACAACCATGACATTCACGCCCGATGTTTCGAGGATGCGCGCGGCCCACAGGCCTTCATAGACTAACGGCCCGCAGGCGATTATGGCGATATCATGTCCTTCACGGAAGATTTCTGCGCGGCCGATTTCAAAGGGCGACTTTGGCGTTGTGAAGGATGGTGTCGCCGCGCGCGCGAAACGAATATACGTTGGCGCAGATGTTTTTGCGCATGCGATCACGGCGCGTTTTGTTTCGAGGTAGTCGCATGGAGAGATCACCACCATGTGCGGAAGGGTGCGCATGAGCGCCACGTCTTCGAGCATTTGGTGTGTGGCGCCATCGGGTCCCACCGAGACGCCCGCATGCGCCCCCATAATTTTCACAGGCACATTTTGCATGGAAATGCACAGACG
>CAZDJC010000032.1:0-6096 GCA_964505655.1 uncultured Gammaproteobacteria bacterium | reverse complement strand
CGGCGATCATCTGGATCCCAAGGAACGTGGCCAAAGAGGCCCCTATCATTTTCCCTGCGAACGAGTCCCCAAAGAGCCACGATTCACCACCAACTTCGGGCGGGAAAACAGCGCACCCAAGCGCTCCCCACGCAATCATGGTCGTGCACAGCGTCATCATCATGTAGCGCGAAACGTGAAAGAGCCTCTGAATCCACGTCTGGATGGTATCAATAAGCCAGAGAACTGCGTTATCACCCTTTTCATTCAACGAAAGGACGAGCGTAACAAAAAATTCAATGTACTTCATGGCCACTCCATGAGCACCATAAAAAAGTTTGCCCGTTCTGTCAACGCGGCGCGATCACTGCCGGATTGGCATCACAAGATATGTATGCATCCCTTCTGCAGAAACGCCGTTTGGATGCACGAGGCATGGGTTCATCCCATCAATCAACTTGAGCGTCACGCCTTCGGATTCCATAGCGTTGAGCCCATCCAAAAGATAGCGATAGTTCACCGTAATTTTGTTGTCTTGGCCCTTCACTTCCGCAACACAGCTTGCTTCATTTCGTCCGCGCGTGGCTTCCGTCGCCTCTACGGTGACCTTCCCCTTATCGGCAAACACAGAAAGCGAAACGTCAAAGATGCCGGTCCGAGAGAATAGGCTTGCTGTTTTTACGGCTTTCATCAGTTCTTGTCGCCCCACAACAACCTCTGTGCGAAACTTTGTTGGGATAATTTGACGATAGTCTGGGTATTTCCCGTCGATTACACGCGTTGTGAGTTCGGCGGAGCCATAACGAAACACGAGCTGATTTTCTGACAGGTTCATCTCGACGTACTCTCCCGCTTCGGCGTCATCTTTAAGCGCAGAGATAATACGCATCATTTCATGTACGGCGCGCGCGGGGACAATAAGCTCTCGAGACATCACGTCTCCTTCAAGCGGCACAACACGTTCAGACAGCCGATAGCTGTCCGTTGCGGCGAGAATCAGCTCCGACTGATTGAATTTCACAAGTACTCCGGACAATTCCGGGCGCGCTTCATTCACAGAGACGGAAAAAATGACTTGTGCGAGCGCCTCTTTAAAGGTATTTCCTAAAATACGAATTTTTACATGTGTCTCAACCGACGGAATGAGCGGGAACTCTGAAGCATCAATCCCATTCATACTCGTCGCCGTATCACTGCATGAGACATTCAGTGCCGCCCCAGAAAGCTCCGCGTCCACTCGATCATGTGACAGAAGCGACACAAAATCATGGAAGAGTTTTGCAGGAACAGTAAATTCTCCTTGTTTTTCAACTTTTCCACGAATATGGACGCGTGTTGCCATTTCCAAATTTGTTGTTGAGAGCGTGACGCCACTCCCGTCCGCCTTAATGTGAACGTTCTGCAGAATGGGTAAGTGCATCTGTTTATTTGAAACATGACTTACGATTTGGAGCCCTCTTTGTAGGTTGTCTTTCGTTACGGAGAAAAGCATGTTTTTTATCTAAAGATATCTAGTAATAGCAGTAGAGAGGTGGATAGTGTGGATATGCTCTTTTTTTATCTAACATTCGCTGTGAATTCCTCAACAGAGCATGTGCAAAAAGGGCGCTGCAATGACTGTTAGTAACCTGTGACGTATGACACCGTGTGGTTATAGACACTCTCACTCTCCGTTTATCACGCGCTTACCCACAAGGTATGGGCGTAACACATCCACAGTCACCACACGTTCTCTGTGGAAAAACCTTATCACGACTTACGAAACAGTGGAATAAAGACGCTGCTTAATGATGGTGATGTCGTGGCGCAGTTTTTCGTCCGTCTCAAGTTCTCTTTGGATCTTCCCGTACGCGTGCATTGCTGTTGTGTGATCGCGTCCGCCAAGCTCCGTGCCGATAGAAGGATATGAATAGCTCATTTCCTCGCGCAAAAGGAACATAATAATTTGCCGTGGAAACGCGAGGCGTTTTTCGCGGCTTTTCCCAACCACTTCGTCTGTCGTAATGTCAAAGTAATGTGACACGACTTGAATCAATTCACGAGGCGTGACGCTTTTAATAATGTCAACCGGTCTAAACGACTGGACGATCGGTGTAATAGAATCGAGTGTGGGCTTTTGGTTTTTGAGCTGGTGGTATGCGATGACTTTATTTAACGCGCCTTCGAGTTCGCGCACATTGGATGAGATATTTTCGGCAATATATTGAGTGAGCTCTGGCATCATTTGCCACTGTCGCTCGCGACATTTTGCCTCAAGAATGGCAACACGCGTCTCAAAGTCAGGGCTTGAGATGTCCGCGGTCATTCCCTGCTCAAAGCGAGAGAGAAGTCGATTTTCAAGTCCACCAATAGCTTTGGGCGATCGATCGGAGGACAGGACGATTTGTTTATTGGCTTGATAGAGCGCGTTGAATGTATGGAAAAATTCTTCCTGTGTCTCCATCTTCCCGCTAAAAAACTGAATGTCGTCCACGATCAAGACATCGACGGTGCGATACAGGTTCTTGAATTCCCGTCCTTGGCCTGTTCGCACGGCGTTGATGAAGTCATTCGTGAACTTCTCACTCGTCACGTACAAAACGCGTTTACCCGGATATGTTTTGAGTGCTGCGTGGCCCACGGCCTGCAAAAGATGGGTTTTTCCAAGTCCAACGCCCCCGTAAATATAAAGGGGATTATATGTGGCACCAAGCTTTTTAACGACGGCGTGGGCTGCGGCGTGGGCAAATTCGTTCTGTTTGCCGACGATGTAGGAGTCAAAGGTGTAGCGCGGATTGAGTGAGGTCTCGCTATGTGGCGCGGCTTCTTTTGCGTGCGACGTTTGTTCGTATGAGTACTCGGCGAGCTCCTCATTTTTTGGAGAGAACTCTTGTGGGACGGCGGTGCCGGAGCTTTTTGATTCCACTTTAAACAAGACAGAGTGCACAGCGTCTCCCGTCACGCGCTGTAATGACTGTAAAATATTCTTCTGATACTTTGATTCGAGCCACACTTTTGTAAAATGGTTGGGAACGGCGACCACGATTTTGTCTTTCTCCACGTTGACGATAAACGTGTCTTTAAACCAGGTTGTGAAATTTGCTTTGGATAGCTGAAGCTCAAGCTCTCCCAACGCTGTTTTCCAGAGTTCCTGGGTGTCCATAATTTTGTTTTGAGTGGTGTGGTGATGTGCGTCCCAAAATGCAACGCAAGCGGCATCATATCACATATCCACAGGGGGCAATAGACAGTCAACAGTGGACGCCTCGATCCAAAAGTTGTGGAACAACTGTGGAGAATTATACTTTATCTACTCCACCACGACTGAACGGATTACATCGCAAAATGCGCCATAGTGTTTTTCCGGTGCCAATGAAGAGACCATGTCGTGCGATCGCATCTACCCCGTACTGTGAACAGCTCGGATGGTAACGACAGAATCCGTGAGGATAAAATGAGCGCATCCAACCGTGATCGGGCGAGAGAGTGTGTTGGTACGCTCGAATGAGCGCGATAGCGACATATGATGGCCAGCTAGCGGCGCGTGCGGTCAATGACATCGATTTTGGATAAAGTTTCAAGGACAGACGACTCAAGTTCAACAAAGGTTGCGTTAACGCATCCTGGCTTTGCCATAAGCGCAATATCAAACCCACCGCGAATGTGTTGGATGCGCGAACGTAGCACGGAACGGATGCGCCGCCGTATGCGGTTGCGGCGAAAGGCGCGTTTGTGCACCTTTGTTCCAACGACAATGGCAAAGCGGCTCGATGCAAGGTTGTTTCTTCGGTAACGGGCTCCAACAAGCGACCCAAAAACATTCTTCCCTTTTTGAAAGAGTTCTCGAATGTCGAGCTCCTTTTTGAGGCGGTTCTCCCTAGGCAACATAAGGTAATTGTACTCTTTTGGCCATCATAAGCCAAAAAACCGCGGAAGCGGTTTTTTATACGGTCAATCGCGCACGACCTTTTGCTCGACGACGCTTGAGCACATTACGCCCTCCTGGGCGTCGCATGCGCGACAAAAACCCATGGACTTTAAATCGGCGCTTTTTCTTTGGTTGATACGTTCGCTTTGGCATGTAGTAGGGTCAATCGAATATGCGGACTATACCGATTCCATCGTTTTTCGTCAATAGGTGCCATTCTACTTACGAAAGGCATCCTGGACATGTTGTCGGAGATCGCGGATTTCTTTGGGCTCCTCGCCATTAATAGAAGCCCGAAACGCATAAACAGGATCCCCTTCCGGAGAGTCAATATTTACATGACGCATGTTCAAAATGTGATCGATCGTCTCGTCGTCAAGGTGAAAATATTTCTGATAAACGAGGCGAAAAGCGTCTCGATGTTCTTGAACGGCGCGCTCCGGAAGCGTGCTCAACAACTGACGGGCCTCTTTGTAGCTACGGGCGGGAACACCGTTTACGGCCTCGTCGTAAAGTTTTTCGATACTATCGAGAAAAGAACGGTCACCCTCGTCCCATACATCTACCTTCAAAGCTCGACGCGTTTCTGGGTCGGACGTGAAGAAAAATCTATGAATGTCCGGAACACCTTGGCTTTCAATAGTGCGGAGTCGATCAAAATCGCGAATGGCTTGCTCTGGATACCCCAATATAAAGCCTGTGAGCTTTCGAAACTGGTTATCTTCAGCTTCATTCACGGTGAGATGAGAAATATTTTCCTCAAGAGACTTATCAAAATCCCATCCAAACTCTTTTGCGACGCCCTCATCTTTTTTGAGACGCTCCAAAAGAACATGTTTATTTACGAGAAATCCACCAATGATTTCGAGATTCGATCCGTGCTGATGAAGAAACTGTTCGAGTAATTCGAGAGAGGTGAGTTTGATGGGAACGGCAGGTTTGATATCGAGCACAACACCAATAACAGCCCCACGATCTCCGAATGGATAGTCATCGGGTACAAGGTGTTCAATTTGGCTGACAAGTTTATTGGCAAACTCAAACCTGTTTGCAAGCGGTCTTTGAAATTCTCCAAGCGGTTCCCCATGTCTCATGGGACAAATGATAGCATGGATGTGTTGGGGTGTCGGAAATCGCGCTGTCAAAGTTAATGAGCTAGATATAGAATTATCGCATGCAAACACAGAAGGCAGGATTTCTTCGAAATACATGCCCCGAATGCTTTACGAAGCTTCGTGAACTGCAGGCGGCGTGCGATGGATGTGGTTATACAGTTGAGCTTGTGAGCAAAGATGAAGAGATTGAACGGTTTGTGAGGCGCTTGTCGCCGGGAGGACTTTTTTGGACGCAGGCGTATGCCTTTGGAACGCGGCAATACGTCTGGTTTATTTTATCTATTCTACCAATCACAGGATTTGTTGCGTTGCCGCTTATGTTTGTGTTTGGAAGACGATGGTCGTGGCGTGTTGGTGGTTGGGAAAGCTTTGAGGTGTTTAAGCGACGTCAGCAGCTCATGGATCGCATTGGGATTGCGTGGATAGCGTTTCTTATCTTGGTATACATAGGCGTTCGATTATTTAGAAGATGAGTGCTACTCCCTTTGGCGAAGTTGAAGCGCTTCTGATACGTGAGCGGTCTGAATGTGAGGTTCTCCAGACAAGTCAGCAATAGTGCGTGCAACGCGAAGACAACGCGAATACGCTCGCGCCGACAACTTCATCTGCTTTGTGGCGGACTCCATAAGGCTGATTTCTTCAGAATCGAGAGGGCAGTACGTTTGGAGACTTCGTGCCGGAATGTCTGCGTTGCAGACAATGCCCATATCTTTGAAGCGCTCTGACTGCCTTTGTCTCGCACTATTGACTCGTGAACGAACAATTTCTGATGGTTCTTCCTGATTGTTTGGCTGGAACAAGTTCTCGTTGGCTCGCGGCACGTTGAGGAATAGATCGATGCGGTCCAGAAATGGCCCGGAAAGCTTGCGCCTGTAGTAATCAATTCTCTGTGCAGGACATGTGCACGCATGTTCTGGATCCTGAGCGAACCCACAAGGGCACGGATTCATCGCGGCGACTAACAAAAACCGCGCAGGATAGGCTACGGTTCCCGCAACACGCGAAACGGTAATTTCTCCGTCCTCAAGTGGTTGCCGAAGTTGCTCGATGATGTATGCAGGAAACTCTGGAAGTTCGTCGAGGAACAGAACCCCT
>CAZDJC010000031.1:0-6153 GCA_964505655.1 uncultured Gammaproteobacteria bacterium | reverse complement strand
TGGGTCCCACGGGTGTTGGGAAAACCGAGCTCGCAAAGACCATCGCAGAAAGTTATTTTGGGAACGAACAGGCGATGATTCGCCTTGACATGTCGGAGTATCAAGACACGACGAGCTTGCATCGGCTCATTGGTGTTCCGGGATCCGGCCGCGGCGGGCTGTTCACTGAAGCAGTTCGCAAGCAACCGTTTGCGCTTGTGCTTTTGGACGAACTAGAAAAGGCACATCCAGATATTTTGAACGTGTTTTTACAAGTGTTTGACGATGGACGTTTGACGGACGCGGTTGGCCGCACGGTTGATTTCACAGAGATCATCATTGTTGCGACATCGAATGCGGGCGCCGTATATATTCAAAACGCGATGCGCGCGAAGACGTCGATGGACGAAATGAAAACACATCTTATTGAAGAGGAGCTTGCAAAATCCTATCGGCCAGAATTTTTGAACCGGTTTGACGGACTGATTGTATTTGTACCGCTTACGCTTGACGATGTGAGCCGCATTGCACAGTTGATGCTGAAAGGCGTTGCGGCGCGCGTAGAAGAAAAAGGCATGGTGTTGCGCGTAGAGGACGCGGCGCTCAAAGAGCTTGCGGTGCTCGGATACGATCCGAAGTTTGGTGCGCGTCCACTGCGGCGCGTCATTCAAGAACGCGTGGAAGACCCGTTGGCAACGCTTTTGCTTGAGCAAAAAGTAGGCCGACGCGACACCGTGGTGTTGGACGCGGGTGGTGTGATGCGTGTGGAAAAAGCGGCGGCGTTATGACAATATGGTTTGGTCTTGCGAGCGGACTCGTTGCGTTCCTTCTCACGCCATTTGTCGCAAAGGCGAGCGTGCGTTTTGGGATTGTTGACGTCCCGAATGTTCCGCGCAAAATTCACACAAAACCTACTCCGCTCTTGGGAGGAGTTGCCATTTTCTGTTCCGTTGCCTTGATAACGGCGCTCGTACTGTGGAGATTCGACGTACTCACGGTTGGTGAAATTACTTCACGTCATTATGTTGGTGTAGGAATTGCGGCTCTCATTCTGTTGGTTGGCGGCATTCTAGACGATCACTATCACCTGCCGCCGTATGTACAGATCATCGCACCGGCGCTTGCGGCAATCGCGGCGATTGTGGGTGGCGTGGGCATTGAAAAGATGACGAATCCGTTTGGCGGCGTAATTTTTCTCGAGACGCAAACCTACGGGTGGTTTGTGTGGCCCGGGGATGTACTTGTTTTTTTATGGCTCATGGGAATCATGTTCACGACGAAATTGCTTGATGGTCTCGATGGCCTTGTCACAAGCGTCGGTTCCGTTGGGACGCTCATGATTGTCCTCCTAGCTTCTTCGGCGATGTTCTTTCAACCGGACGTTGCGGTATTTGCAAGCATCATTCTTGGCGCGTTGTTGGGCTTTATTGTTTGGAACTTATACCCTGCGACGATCTTTCTTGGAGAAAGCGGCGCGTTGCTCATTGGGTTTTTTCTCGGAGTTCTTGCCATCATTTCTGGTGGCAAGATCGCTACGCTATTACTTGTGATGGGTGTACCGCTCTTGGATGTTGTATGGGTGATTGGACGCCGTCTTGTTTCGCGTGTGCCCGTGACGCGCGGCGATCGCGCTCACCTACACTATCGTCTGTTTGATATGGGGTGGTCGCAGAATCACGTTGTCGCGCTGTACACGTGTGTTGCCGTGAGTTTTGGCATACTCACGCTTGTCTTGTCGAGCTTTGCAAAGCTTATTGCTTTGGCCATTTTAACAATCTTGATGTGCGCCGGCGTGCTGATGATTACGCTCAAGCAGAGAAAACGCCGGTGAGTATGCAAAAAGTATTGCTTGCTGTTTTTGCAATCATATTATTAGCGGGATGTGGACGGTTGCTTTTTGACAAAGCGGCCATCACTTGGTCAGACGGGCGTGTGTTGCTTATGGATGTCGCGCGTACGCAGGAGGCGAGAGAGCAAGGACTATCCGGTCGCGAAGACATAGGAGACGGCATGATCTTTTGTTTTGAAGATGACGCCGTGCGGTATTTTTGGATGTATGACATGCGCGTGCCGCTTGATGTTGTGTGGTTGCGTGACGGAAGCGTTGTTGGGTTGCAAGAGAATATTCCTGTGATGGATCTGACGCAAAATGAGGTCGCCAATAGCGATGCGTGGACACGGTTTTCAAGCGAGGTCCCCGCAAACGCCGCGATCGAACTCCCATCCGGCATGGTTTCTTCCCTAGGTATCCGCCTACAAAATGGGTTCTCGTCATTTGACAGTATATGCAGATGAACATCCGTGTTTGTAAAAAACCGCCGCCAGTTAGGCGGTGATTTTTTCAATGAGCACTTTGGTAAACGGTTGGCGGTGGCCAACGTTGCGTCGATAACGCACTTTGGGTTTGTATTTAATGACGCTGATTTTCTTTTCGCGGCCGTGCTCAAGGATTTTTCCCTTGACTTTTACTCCCGCGACGTTCGGTGTTCCGATTTTCGTGGCAGTGCCTTCGTCGTTGGACACGAGGAGCGCGTCAAACTCCACGGCTGTGCCGACCTCTTGGTCGATCTTTTCTGTGGAGAACCATCGTCCCTCTTCGACGACATGCTGTTTTCCACCAGACACAATAATGGCAAACATAGATTCAATTAGCGGGCAGAAGCCCTTAACCCGGAACCAGCGAATCGCGGCTCGCGAGGTTTGAATAACATGTGGGAATGTACAGGATGGCGCGTGTTGCGTCAAGAGGAGAGCTCCCAACGGCGCGAAAGCGCGTCTCCGAGAGTGACTTCGTCCGCAAATTCGAGATCGGAGCCGGCGGGCAGGCCGCGCGCCAATCGTGTGACACGCACTGTGCGTGAGGCGAGTTGCTTGGCGAGGTACATGATTGTTGCTTCGCCTTCGATATCGGGATTGAACGCAAGAATGATTTCGCGGATGGGCTCGCGCTCCAAACGCTCAAACAGCGAGGCACACTCCAGTGTGTCGGGCGTGATGCCCTCGATGGGTGAAAGGGTTCCGCCCAATACGTGGTATCGGCCGCGAAAACCGGCGGCATCAATCGTCCCAACGTCGCGCGGATGGGCAACGACGCACAACACGGTTTTGTCGCGCGCAGAATCACGGCACGTTTCGCATACAGCGTCCGTCGAATAGGTTTTACACACGTCGCACGTTACAACGGCATTTTGCAGATCCGTGAGCGCTTGTGTCATGCGCGCAAGTACGGGCTTTGGCTGTTTCAAAAGATAAAACACGTAACGCAACGCGGTTTTGGGACCAACGCCCGGCAAATATGTGAACAACTGCACGAGGGTTTCGATGGGTTTCGGGTACGAGCGCATGTTTACATGCCAAATTGACTCAAATCCGGAAGACCGCCGGCTTCCTTGATGGCCTTTTGCGCCTGCTTTTGGATATCCTTTGTGGCCTCATTCATCGCGCGCTTCACGGCGTCGGCAATATCTTCGCGTGCTACGTCATCTGCGATAGTCACGCTGGTCACTTCCTGTTTGCCGTTTATGACAACCGTGACGCCTTTTGCGCTGCCGGTGGCCGAAATATTTTCAAGCACTTTTTCAATCTGCTTTGCTTGGTGACGCACGTCTTTGAGCGCTTTGATCTTGTTGAACATAGGGAGGATTTTAGAAGACAGGAGTTTTAACGGGAGTGGGCGGCGGTGCCATAGCGCGCTCAAGATTCTTAAAGTCAGCGCGCGCGGCGTCGAAATACAACTTGACGATACCGGTTGGACCATTGCGGTGTTTTTCGACATGGACTTCGGCGATGTTCTTTTCCTCGGGCGACAATTCTTCGGGACGATAATTTTTGTCTGCCGCCTTTCGGTAGATGAACATCACGACGTCGGCGTCTTGCTCAATAGAACCGGACTCGCGCAAGTGCGAGAGTTTTGGGATGGCCGGCTTGCTCATTTCGACGGTACGGCTCAACTGCGAGAGCGCAAGCACGGGTACTTCGAGTTCACGCGCGATTTGTTTGAGTCCGCGCGAAATCTCGGCAACTTCCTGCACGCGGTTTTCTTTATTGCCCCGAGATTCCATGAGTTGCAGATAGTCGATGACGATCAATCCGAGTCCGTGCTCACTTTGGAGTCGGCGACATTTTGTGCGGATCTCCATAATGTTTGCGGCTGCCGAATCGTCTATGAAGATCGGTGACTCTGAAAGCGTGCCCAATGCCTGTCCGATGCGTGGGAAGTCATCATCACGATCTGACAGACGTCCCGTACGCAGTTTCCATAAGTCTACGTTTGCCTCCGCGCAAATCAAGCGGTCTACGAGTTGCTCCTTGCTCATTTCGAGACTAAAAATGCCGGTGGGAACCTTTGCGCGGATGGCGGCGTGTCGCGCGATAGACAACGCGAGCGACGTTTTTCCAACCGACGGACGCGCGGCCAACACAATCAAATCGGATTTTTGCAACCCGGCGAGCAAGTTGTCCAAGCCGTTATAGCCGGTGGGAATCCCGCGCAACTTGCCGCGCTCCTTGTGAAGGGCGTCGATGCGCTCAAACGCCTCTGTGAGGACGGAACGGATCGGCACAAACGATTCTTTGAGAAATTTGCGCGACACGGAAAACATTTCTTGTTCTGCATGGTCGAGGATGACTTCCATGTCCTCTTCGCCGGAGTCGTATCCCCACTGCGCAATTTTTGCCGAAGCGCCGATCAAACGCCGTAACGTGGCCTTCTTCTGGATTATGGAGGCGTAATGCACGACGTTGCGCGACGTGGGGACGACGTTTGTCAGTTCGGCGATGTAGGAACGTCCACCAACCGACTCGAGCGCCTTGCGTTCATCCAGACGATTGCCGAGAGAAAGCAAGTCGATCGGTTCATGCCGCGCGTACAAATCCAACATGGATTCATAGATGATGCGATGCTTCTCAAAATAAAAATCGTCCGATTGAATTTGATCGGCAATGCGGATCATGGCGTCGGGCTCAATGAGCAGCGATCCTAAAAACGATTGCTCTGCTTCTTCGTGATACGGAGGAATTTTTCCAGGTGAGGTACTCATAGCGTCCACATCTTATCGCACACGGAGTGCACTGGCAACGGGAGGATGTGCGTTAAAAAGAGGGAAACGTGTGATAGAATGGTGGAAAACAAAAGAACATGGCGGCTTTGTCACAACGCACATGGGCGAATTTGCGCGCGGGGGAAATCTTGGTGGGAGCCATGATTGGTGTTGGAGTGTTTGGACTGCCGTTTGCGTTTGCGCGTTCGGGTTTTTTTGTGGGGATGGTTGAGTTGCTGTTGTTAGGTTTGGCGACGATGAGCGTGCAGCTCATGTACGCGGAAGTGGCGCTCCAAACGCCGGGGCATCACCGCATCGTCGGCTACTTCAAACGGTACTTTTCAAAACGATGGGCGCACGTGGCGGCGCTTATTTTTGTGGGAGGGAATTGGGGGGCGCTCGTTGCCTACATACTGGTCGGAGGGGACTTTTTGCACTCATTGTTTGCGCCATGGTTTGGGGGGCCGACGATGGCGTATCAAGCCGTTTTTCTTGTGTTTGGGTTGCTCATGGCTTTGGGGGGATTGCGCTTCGTTGCGGGAGCGGAGATGTATTTGGTAGGACTCCTCGTGTTAGTCATGGGGGGCATTATCATCTGGGGCGCCACAGATATCCACATCGAAGCGCTCTTGACGTTCAATGGGAGCCGTGCGCTGTTTCCATACGGTGTGGTGTTGTTTTCTTTAGGTGGATTTGGGGCGATTCCGCAAATGCGCGATGTGCTTGGGCGCTATCGCGGGGATTTGCGCGGAGTGGTCGTCAAGTCGACGTCACTCGTCATGGTGCTCTATGCACTTTTTGCGATGGTCGTTGTCGGAGTTACGGGGGCCGTGACGACGCCCGAGGCGCTTGCGGGACTTGAAGGGGTGTTTGGTCGCGGCATGTTGGTGGCGGGTGTTCTCATGGGATTTTTGGCGGTGGCAACGAGTTTTCTCGTCATGTCCGTGGAAATTCAGGAGACGTTTGAGTTTGACTATCGATGGACGAAAATATTGGCGTGGTTTGGCATGATGATTGTGCCGGTTGTGATCTTTCTATTGGGCGCGCACGACTTTATTCGCGTGATCAGTTTTACGGGCGCTGTGTTTGGCGGACTCGCGGCAGTGTGTCTTGTCGTCTTGTACCATCGTGTGCG